>NZ_VOYQ01000018.1:0-74511 GCF_013420195.1 Acinetobacter sp. YH01024 | reverse complement strand
TATGACTGGCATCCAAGGAATACAAGGGATTCTTAAAGCGAAATTTATGAGCGACTTTTGAGTGGTCATAGTATTTAAGCAACTTGTAAAATAGCTGTTGATACAAGGCAGCAGGCTGCTGCTCATTAATTCGTGCCAGCGTGCTTCGGGGAATAGACTTTGCTCCGAGATGACTTAGCTTTTCCTGTTGGCACTCCAAATTGGATTGAATATCTCTCAGACTTTGCCTACAAGAGAATTGAGACATCAATATGGCAATAAACTGATCCCACCGGGAAGCCGCTCTAAATTTCTGTCCAACATGGTGCACTTTAGCAAGTTGTTCAAAATCCTGTCGCACAACAGGTTTAATTAGCTCATGAAATACGGTATTCTGATGTGACAAAACCTGAATCCTGGTCGTTAAAGTGTTTGTTTGCACTCATATTTTAACTGTTAGGACTCAGGTTTTTTTATTTAAAGCAAACTATGGGACAGCAGTGGGGTGGTTATTCCCTTTAATGGCAATCAACAGGATATTGAAAGACTGATAAATGATTGGCTGGTTTATTTTGAAGAAAACTCAAAATCTGCATTAGATATAGAGTGGCTGACGGATCATATTGTTTGTATCAATAGTGCCGGATTAGCACATTTTGCTTTTACTGAACCTGAAAAATGGAGCAGTTTGCTAAGCAGTCAGTTGCCGATGAAATGGATGATCTTCTTTGATTTTGCAGACACAAATTCAAGCTATAGCTATGCGCTTTATAAAGAGGGTGCAGAAATCAGATGTGTCATTCAAGCGGAAGAAGATGAACTTTACATGGATGGAGAAAGACAAGATTTTGAAAAGGAATGGTTAAACTTTTCAACAAGATATTTATACGAATATGTTGAAAATGGCAAAGTTCAAAAAAAATGGACGACTGATTTAAACAGTTTAAAAGAAGAAATCAATGAAGATTTGGAAAGCTATTATCAGTATTATTATTTTAGCGAAAAGGATCATTTAATTTATCATACTCAATTGGTTCGGCAGTTATTGATTGAACTCTTTAAAAACTATGTCGGTTTTGAAATCTTTGATAGTGATTATAATCCAGTAAAGAAAATAAAGTTTAAGTATAACAATCAGCGTACTTATGATGATTATTTGAGTTTAGCCTCAAGAGGGGATATTGCAGCCCAAATTAAATTGGGCGAAATGTATGAAACGGGATGCGGCGTTGAAAAAAATGATGTTACAGCACAAGGATGGTATCAAAAAGCGGCTGATCAGGGTGATGATGCGGCGATGCTGAAGTTAGCGGTGCTGTTGTTCAGAAAACCATGTAAAACAGAGGTTCATATCGCTTTAGCTCTGCTGAATCAGTCAGTGGAAAAGGGAAATATAAACGCAAGAACGGCCCTTGCTGAAATATATGAAAAGGGCGAAATTCTTGATCAAGATTATAATCTAGCTATGAACTTGTACAAGCAATCGGCAAAACAAGGCTGTGCAATTGCTCCCTATAAAATTGGCTTAATGTATGAGCTAGGCAATGGCGCAGCTCAAGATTTAAAGATGGCGAAACGCTGGTATCACCAAGCGGCGAATGCTTTTAATCAAGATGCAGAAATTCGATTGCAGAAATTAATCCAGCATTTTTAATGCTTAAGCCATTCATTTAAATTATTCCGTATTAAGGAGATCATTTCTGTCTTTTGTGTTCTATATCTTTATCTATTGCTATGAAAATAAATTGAATGCATGAGCGCAATATTTTGACCAAATCATGGAAAATATTAAATAAATATAAAAAAACCGATCATTAGATCGGCTTTTTAACTTCATTCAAACATTATGTTTTTTGTAAAAACTCAGTCGCTAATTTTAAAAACTCTTCCGGTTTTTTATATACGGCCAAATGTCCGGTTGCCAGTTCAGCATATTCAGCATGTGAAATCAGATCTATAGCATATTTGACCAATACACTCGGGGGCATATACTCATAATTACAGCCATTCACTAATGTTTGTTTGTTGATTTTTTTTTCGCTGGCTCAGTCATATCGGTATGAATCTACAACTCAGCTTGGTGGGTAAATCTTTCTCAATTATTGGTTTGCAGCGTATTTTCTAAGGTTTGCGCCATAGTATTTTCACACCATGCCAAGGTAAAGTTGGCGCTAAAAACCTGTTTGAATAATAGTGCTCGACATCGCTTTAGAGTTGCTCTGTACCTAACTCAAATTAAAGCTTGGTACGTGCATCAACTTTAGGATAAGGCGCCAATAACACAACAAAAATTACATCTTCTGGATATTCTGCTGCGGAATATATCCAGAAAATGTTGTGTAATGAAAAGCTCATTAAACCGAATGGTGTAACATAATTGGTTTTTGCAGCTGCAATCACTTATTCAACTAATTGAGCAATGGCTAAAGGCTGATCATCAGGTAGTTAGCTTGATATCGTCCTTTTGAATGCATCAAAACATGAGATGTTCAAATGACGCTGATTTACGCAAATGATGGCTCATACTGATGGACTCAGCCATTTTTATTGTGATTTTCTCTTTTTTAAAGATCAATATTTACGGTAAGAGATGATTAATTTTGTATTTAATCAGTGCAAATACCTGCAACTAATTTGTATTTCATTATAAAAAATCATGCCCTTGATGTAAGATAAAATTCATTACAGATTATATGTATTTCGAGTGAATGTCCTAAATTCGAATACTTGATAAAAAAGGAAACAAGCATGCAGCAAGAAGTCATCATTGTTGGTGGTGGTATGGTCGGTTTAAGTCTGGCACTCATGTTGGCCAAAGCCAAAATTGGCGTAAAACTTTTAGAAGCCATTAAATACCCAAATTATGATGATGCAAACCTTGCGCCTTATCACTCGAGTTTTGATGCGCGAAACAGCGCCTTGTCACGCCGTACGGTGCAAATTTATCAAGAACTAGGCCTCTGGGATGCTTTGCAGGAACACGCCACACCTATTTTAGAAGTAAATATTACAGAGCAAGGTAGTTTTGGTAAGGCAAGACTCAAAGCAGAACAAGAAAAAGTCGAAAGCTTTGGACAAGTCATTGAAAATGCATGGTTAGGCCGTGTGCTGCTCACAGAAGTCAAAAAAGAACCGTTGATTGAATTAATTGATGGCGTACAAGTGACTTCACTGACGCAGGATGCAGACTTTGCATATTTAGAAGCACAGCGTGCTGAAGAACAGCTCAAACTACAATCTAAAATTGTGATTGCCGCAGATGGCCGTGACTCATTCTGCCGTAAAGCCCTAGGTGTCGGCGCATCAGAACATGATTATGATCAAGTGGCGATTGTAACGACGGTACAAACCTCTAAACCGCATGCTCATGTCGGCTTTGAGCGCTTTAGTCCACTTGGCCCGTTAGCGCTGTTGCCACTTCCGGGGGAATACCGCCGCTCAGTGGTTTGGCCTGTGCCGAAAGGAACTGAAGGCGAGTGGATGGGTGATGAAAATGATCAGCATTTCTTAGATGCCTTGCAAGAAACCTATGGCGACCGTGCAGGTAAATTCAAAAAAACAGGTAAACGTTTCAGCTTCCCATTGTCCCAAGTTCTTGCAGAAAAACAAGCTGTCGGCCGTGTGGTGCTGATGGGCAATGCTGCGCATACTATTCATCCTGTCGCGGGTCAGGGCTTTAACTTGTGTATGCGTGATGCCTATGTACTGCGCCGTTATTTAACAGAGCAAGTTGAAAAAAATGCCGATTTGGGTGATGCAGCTATGTTGCTGGATTATGAAAAATCGCGCCTGACCGATCAGCAGCGGGTGATTAAATTCTGTGATTCAGTTGTACGTGGTTTTAGCAACCAGAATCCAATTTTAAAACTCATTCGCAATACAGGATTAGTTGCCTTTGACACCATTCCGGGGATCAAGCCTTTGGTCGCGAATTATGCAATGGGGCTAAAAGCATGAGTTTCAATCAAACAGATGTACTGGATGCTGTGATTGTCGGCGGTGGCTTGGTCGGTGGTTTAACGGCATTGTTATTGGCGCAGGGCGGTGTGCAGGCTACGGTATTGGATGCGGCACCTATATTGGATGCAGAAAAAACCAAAAGTATTGCGAATCCTCGAGTTTTGGCGCTCAGTCAAGCCACTATTCATTTACTCAAGACCGTGGGTGTTTGGGAAAAGCTTGCTCGTCAGCAGCCTTATACAGGCATGCAGGTGTGGAATAAAAATGGCTATGGCGAAATCAATTTTGGCCATGCTACAGAGCAAACGCCATCAGTTGAGCAAGCTTTAGGTTCAATGGTCGAACCAAGTGTTTTGAATTTAGCTATTCAAGAAAAAATGCTAGAACAACTCGAAGACTACCGAACCCAAGTCAAGGTAAGTCGAGTTGAGCGTGGCGTTGGTGTATGGATCATTCACCTCGCAGATGGTACCCAGCTCAAAACAAAACTGGTGATTGGAGCAGATGGTGCAAACTCATTTGTCCGAGAACAAGCTTTCATCGATCTAGATGTCTTGGACTATAAACAGGCGGGTGTGAGCTGTGCAATTAAAACCGCCCAACCGCATCAGCATGTAGCGCGTCAAATTTTCTTAGAAACTGGGCCTTTGGCATTTTTGCCGATGGCGAGTCTGAAAAAAGAAGAAAGCGGTTATTGGCAATCCATTGTGTGGACCTTACCAGATGATTATGCCGATGAATATGTCGCTTTATCCGATGTGGAATTTACTGCGTTGCTCACTCGAGAAAGCCATCACATGCTCGGCGAGGTCTTAGAAGCAACACCGCGTGCTAAATTTCCATTGAAAGCGCGAGCAGCACAGCAATATGTGCATGATGGTCTGGCGTTGATTGGTGATGCGGCCCATGTGATTCATCCGCTTGCAGGACAAGGCGTGAATATTGGTTGTTTAGATGCAGCAGTGCTTTGCGATGTGCTTTTGACCGATAAAAAACGGGGTGTGTGGGCACATGAACAAAGTTTGAAGCGATATGAACACCGTCGTAAAGGGCAAAACGATGCCATGATGCATAGTATGTCCGCGATTGGTTGGTTAGAAACCACCACTTTTTCACCTGTGGTGTGGGCGCGAAACTTTGGTTTAAAACAAGTGGAAAATCAGACTGTTCTAAAAGATGCGTTTATGGCTCAAGCCAATGGTCTGAGTATTTTAAAAGATACAATCTACGCAGCTTAGGTCAAAGTCTGATATTTTTTAGACAGTCGTATAAACAAGGTTACGATTTTGATTGAAAAAGATACGATTTTTTGGTTGTGGGTACTAGTCGAAATGCTCAGAGATTGCTAAATTTCTGTTAATTTAAAACCAGCCATTCGCTGGCAAACAGAAGTCATTCGCGGGGAGAACACAATGACTGATATGAACGATTATGATGATCCAGAAGATTCAGTAGTTGATGAAGATGAAGCACAAGCAGCTGAAAAAGGTGCAGGTGACGCAGCTGATTCTGCCTCTGATGGTGACACCTCTGAAGCTGAAACATTAACAGTGACTGCAAAACTAAAACAACGTCAGGCGCTTGAAGATGAAGTTGCTGCGTTCTTAGCGCGTGGTGGTCGTATTACCGAAGTCCCTCCAGACGAATCGGCAAAAGATTAAAAATGAAAAAACACCACGTCATGTGGTGTTTTTTTTGCTTCATTCGCTTGTGCGAGGCTGAAGGTCATTCATTTTTAAACTAAGCATGTTTAGTTATGACGTTGTGAAGTTATTTTAAGTCGTCTTTGGCTTCATATATTTACGACTGATCGCGTAAATAGGATAGAACACAAAATGCAGTAATAGCAAAAACATACAATTAATAATAAATGCAGCAATATACGGCGGTGCATGCATGGCCGCCACAGCAGCGACAAAAGATTGAAAAAGTAATACCGCACTCAAAATGACATAAGCCCAATAGCGATGCCTATCCCAAAATTGGCTCAGTTTGAGTAAATTACCGACTACAAAATAGAGGGAACAATATCCACAGACCATCGTAATCGCGCTATGATCGGCCGTCATTTGCTCGCCACTAATATAGTGCGGATAGGGTTGAATGCCAGTATAAATAATATGTGCAAGAGCCGTGAGCCAAACCAGATTAAAGAGAATGAACACCAGCGGTTTTTTGACAGACAGATTTATGGACATGTTATAAGCAACTTTTTTTCATTCTATTTAAATTATTGTATGGGATAGCTTATAGAACCCGTAGGTCCCATAAGCGGTTCAAATTAAAAATAAAAAAAATTAAGCTTAATCGTTCGCTTGGGTTAACTCTAAAGCACGTTGATAGGCCACTTTCTTTTTAATCCCAGTTAAATCAGCAGCCAACTGAGAGGCAGCTTTAACGGACAAGTCTTGAAGTAAACGTGTTAGCAATTTGTCTAACTTTTCTTGCTCTAGGTCTTTTTCTTCGGTCGCACCACCAATCACCAAAACGATTTCGCCTTTTTGCTGATTGTGATCAGATTCGACAAAATGAACCAATTCACCCAAAGACATTTTTTTAATAGTTTCAAATGTTTTGGTAATTTCACGTGCAAAGCCCACAGGACGATCTGCACCAAAGACATTCGACATATCTTTTAGGCAATCCACAATACGGTGCGGCGCTTCATAAATAATCATGGTTTGAGTTTCGTCTTTCAGTTTTTCCAATGCTAAAAGACGTTGTGACTGTTTAGAAGGTAAAAAGCCTTCGAAACTAAAACGGTCACTGGGTAGGCCGACAGCACTGAGAGCAGCAATGGCAGCACAGGCACCTGGCACAGGAATGACACGAATATTTTTTTCTTGTGCAGCTCGAACCAATTTAAAGCCAGGATCACTGATCAATGGCGTGCCTGCATCACTGATTAGCGCCATATTTTCACCCTTTTCGAGGCGTTCAATCAGCTGGTCTATTTTGTTACTTTCGTTATGGTCGTGGCAGGCGGTTAAAGGTGTATTGATACTAAAATGTTTAAGTAATTGTGCGGAAGTTCGTGTATCCTCGGCGGCAATAATTTTAACCGACTTCAATACCTCAATTGCACGATAACTAATATCATCTAAGTGCCCGATTGGAGTTGCAACAACAAATAACTGAGCACTCATAGGTTTCTCCATGTTGGATAATAAGAACAAAATTTTGGGTCTTTGCCTTTTAAGCAGTCTGTTTACTGCTGCACAGGCAGACGTCTTGGTCATTCTACCTGAATCTGGCCCTATGGCGCGAGCCGCATCCAGTATTAAGCAAGGTTTCAATAGCGCATATCAATCGTCAGACTACAAAGTGCCCATTAAGTTTGTAGATTCAAATCAAAAGCAAATTGCAGCGATATTGAAGCAACAGGTCAATAAAAAAACTCAATTGGTGATTGGTCCTTTAGCACGTCAAGATGTAGAAGCACTTGTAAAAGCAAAGCCTAAAGTCCGCGTGTTGGCTTTAAATGAAACGACGAGCCAAATTCCAAACGTCTGGCAGTACAGTCTATCAAAACGTGATGATGCTTTAGCACTCCAAAAAGTCTTCGAAAAAGACAAATTAGCGCAAGTGTTAGTGTTACGTCAGCCCGCAACTGAGGCAGAACATGAATTACTGCTCATGTCCTTAATTAGTCAAAGTTCAGTGCCGATACAAGTGGTTGAACAACTCCCAACGAAGCTGGACAAAAATCAAGGGGTGTTGTTGTTAGGCAATAATGAATGGATAAACAGTCAAACAAAACTACCTAAAGCAAAACTATATACCGTTGCCAATGCGATTGAAGCCACAAAGCCCATTCCTGTAGGGCTGAAATTTTGTGATGCACCTGCATTGCATGACGCGCGTTGGCCTGACCTGATCCGAGCTTATGAGGAAAACCCAGTAGATATGCCATATCAACGTCTTTTAGCTTTTGGCGGAGACACATGGCATATCGCAAAACAATATTTGCAAGAACCGAAATTAAAAAGCATTGAGTTTCAGGGGCGAACAGGGCTAATCAAAATTAGTCAAAACAATATTCAGCGTGTTCCTCACTGCTATGAGCGAAGTAAAAAAGGCATCGTGGCGATCTCACTTTAGGGATGAAACGATGCAGCTAAACTTAGAGCAGATGAATTTGGGACAGATGAATCTGGGGCAGTGGGCAGAACGGCAAGCGCTGCGTTTGGTTGAGCAGCAAGGCTATGTACAGGTGCAACAGAATTATCATAGTCGTTATGGTGAAATTGATTTGATCGTTGCACGTGGTCAAGAATTGGTATTTATCGAAGTTAAAGCCCGTTCGAATACCCGTTATGCCCAAGCCATCGAAAGTATCTCTATTCACAAACAACGTAAGATGATGAAGACTGCGTTGCATTTTTTAAATGAACAGTCACATTTTCAAAATTATTATTGTCGCTTTGATGCAATTTGTTTTGATTTTTATCAACACTTTGCAAAAACACTACAGCAAGACTTTTCTAAATACCCGTATCATCAGCAATGGATTGAAAATGCTTTTACTTTTGATCAAGAGTTGATTAATCTTTGATAAAACAAACTGTGTAAACGCATAGAAAAATACGTGTGGAAATTTGAGGAGTCGTGCTGAGTGGTTAAGCGTATTGCAATAACGATGCTTTGTGTCGCAAGTTTATCTGGCTGTGCGAGTTTTATTTCGAATGGAACAGGATCAGCACCTGTAGGAACTGAAAGCGGCGCACGCTCATTGGGACAAGTTTTTATTGACTCTTCCATTGTTCGAACAGCAAAAATTAACTTATATAAATTAGATACTCGTTTTAAACAGTCACGTGTCAATATTGAAAGTTTTCATGGCAATGTCTTATTGACTGGGCAAGTGCCAGATAATCATTTAAAAGAATTGGCAGAAGAAAATGTCCGTTCAATGAGTGATGTCAAAACTGTACATAACTATATTACAGTGGGTAATCAGATCAGCTATAGCACCATCATGCAAGATACTGCGGTCACTGCGAATACCCGTGGTTTGATTATGAAAGCGCCTGTGGTATCTGACAGCAAAGTACACATTCATACTGAAGATGCTGTTCTTTATGTGATGGGCCGTTTAAACAGTGCGGAAATCACAGACTTAAATCAAATCTTGCAACAAGTGGGTAATGTAACGCGAATTATCACTTTAATCGATAATATTGATCAGAACCCAAATCCACAGGCACGTTCAATTAACTCAAGTTACACCACACCTGCTGTAGGTAATGTGCAACCTGAAGTACAAACGCCTGTAGCGATAGATCCGGATGCTGTCGATCCAAATGCTCAATAAAATGTCGGAAATGATGCTGTAAAATATGAATCAATGGTCTCTGCGGCTTCAGCAAAAAATGGATTTGGCTAAATCTTTATATCGAAATTTTCGGTTATATGATTTTGGCAGTTATGCATTAAATCGACTGACACCCAAACAAGGATATCATGTTCAAAACAATATCCCTTATGGTCTAAAAGTGCGCCATCGCCTAGATTTGTATCGCACGTCAGCACCTCGTCAGCAACGTCCACTCATCGTGTTTGTACATGGTGGAGCGTGGATGCATGGTGACAAAAAGGACTATGGATTCATTGGTGAAGCTTTTGCCAAAGAAGGCTTCGATGTTGCTGTCATTAATTACCATCTCGCACCTGAATATATTTTTCCGGCTTCAATTGATGATCTTAGCCTTGCATTAAACTATTTGACGCAGTCTCAGCATAAGTTGCAGATTGAAGTGGAAAATGTGGTGTTAATGGGACATTCGGCAGGGGCATTTAATGTCATGTCTGCACTGTATCATCCGACGCCTTATCAGCTACAAGTGAAAGAGAATATTCGTGCAATTGTGGGATTGGCAGGGCCATATCATTTTGATTATAAAGGTGATCCGATTTGTGCAGATGCCTTTGATCAAAATGTACCGTATCAACAAGTGATGCCGTATTATTTTGTTGAGCACAATCAAGTGAAGCATTATCTATTCACTGCGGATAAAGACAATATCGTTGGCCATAGCAATAGTGAAGATTTTGATCGTCGATTAAAAGCCTCAGGCAACCATAGTCAGTTGATTCAAATCCCACGTGTTGGGCACATCACGATGATTGGTTCAGTTTCGAGTTTATTTAGTCGCTTCTTTAAAACCAAAGCTGAAATCATGCGTGTACTCGATGAAATTAGTCCACCTTAATGTCTTTGGTTAAATGATTGAGAATAAAAACCGCCAAGTATGGCGGTTTTTTTATTGCATGATTTATTTACTAAAAATAGCTACTTATAACCATGCTTCGGTGTCATCTGCAACAGCAGACCCATGGATGACATGCATAATCATCGAATGGGCGATACTTCCTTTGAACGGAATTTCAGGTAATGCATCAAATTTAAAGAAAGCCGCATCACTTATTTCTTCTTCTTGTAATTGAAGCTCACCTGAAGCATATTCTGCTTTAAAGGCGATCATTAAATTACTTGGGAAAGGCCAAGGTTGGCTTGCCAGATATTGAATATTTTTGACCTTCAGCCCAACTTCTTCTTCAGTTTCACGACGAACCGCTTCTTCTAGAGTTTCACCCACTTCAACAAAACCTGCGATCAGTCCATACATAGCACGGACATTTTTTGCATTTTTTGCCAATAAAATTTCATCTTCACCACGGGTAATGACGGTAATGACACAAGGATTGACACGAGGGTATTGGTGATAACCGCAAGCAGGGCAAACCATAGCATATTCTGTGGCGTGGACTTGAGTTGCAGTACCGCAGTGGCTACAAAATTTATGATTACGGCGCCATTCTAAAAGTTGAATAGCACGGCTGGCTTGTTCAAATTGCTGAACATTCCAAAGTTGTAAAAGCTGACGAATAGGGATGAGTTGTAAGCCTTCAGGAATTGGCTCATTTTCAAGTAGATCACGGGCAATCACTCGATCACCCGTGCCAATATTTAAATCACTTGCGAGTTGCTCAACTTCGGGAAGTTGAAAGTTTTCATCGACCAGCAATTGCTGTTGTTTGAAGATATACGCAAGTGATAATTTAGACATTAGGCCGCTGCTGATTTCAGTTTTTCGCTACTGTCCAATGCTACCTTAAACATGCCCTGTAAAACAGGTTGTTTGTTCTTTAAATTGTCAATCAACATATCTGCGCTTGCCAATGAATCTAATGCTTGATTCACTTCATTTGCATCAATCGCTGTTGAAGATTCAACTCGTTTCACAATGAATTGAGCTGTTGAATTCAGCGCATTTTGAGCTGCATCTGCATTGAGGAACAACATTGCACCACCAATTTCACGGAATTGAGTTGCAGTCGCTTCAAGTTGTGTCAAATCTTGGTTTTGTAAATACTGAACCAAAGATTGGCTAGCAGCATCAATTAAAACCTTGGTCTCATTTAACAGGGCAGCGTGTGCTTCATCTAAACGATCGAGTGAAATATTCATATTATTCACACGAAGTTGTAAGCGGCTAGAAGTGTGATGACGCTCAAGCACACCAATCGAGTTCATGGCAGACAAGATATTGTTCATCAACTGCTGGGCAAAGCTTTCATCTTGTAAAATCTCAGCATTACCTAATGACGCAGCTTGACGCGACAGGTCGTTATACGCTTCATTTAAGTTCAAGACTTTGAAAATATTTGCCAATTCGTTCAATTTCGCTTGAAGTTCTTGGGTTTTTTCAGGCGTCATATTTTGATAGTTAAATTCAATATCATTACGAATTTGCGTCATTTCAGTCGTAACCAATTCACCAATGGTATGCATGGTTTCGAAGTCAGGACCATATAAATGACGACTGAAAACTTGCAATTGGGTGTCGGTAAGAAGGTCTTCACCGATATTTAACTTGCCACGAATATGATGAGAAATGTCATCTTCTTGGCTAATGCTTAGACTTAAGACATTGGCTAAATCAGAAATGGATGCTTTAAAGCGCTCAGTTCCTGCAAAATATTGAGCCATATTGCGTTCAATGCTTACCAAGGTACGTAAACGAGCATCGGTAATTAAGATTTGATCAATTTGATTAAACGCAACAAAAACCAAGTTCCAGTATTGTTTGCTTGGATGTTTGTCTGAAAGACCTGCTAAATACGTACCGACCAATTTAATCGCTTGCAGATCCAGCTCAGTTTCTTCTTGTTTAATCAATTTATTCAACGCCAACTTATACAGACGGTGAACGTATTTTGATTTTTCAAGTGCAGGCGCTTGAGGTAGGTCAAAGTCAGGGGTAATACAATCGAGTAGGGACTCAATGTGTTGGCCTTCCGACGTTAAAGGTTTTCCTAAAGACAGCTCTAGACGATTTAGACTGTCGAGTAGAAACTGTGGAATTTTAACTTCACGCAGGCAGATAAATTCGATATAGCGTTTCAGCATGGTCGTGCCTTCGCTAAGTGCGATGACCTCTTGAGTGTTAATTTGCGCAGGGTTCCCCATGATCTTGCGCATTAACTCTGCTGAATATTGAGCGATTTTTGCCAAACTTGGCATATCAACTAAAGCTAGTACTTGAGCACATTGTTCAAATTGAATCAGTGCATCATCAATCCCGAAAGGTAAAGTTTGATCTTCAACTAAGGTGCTGACTGCTGATTCGACTAACTTGATTGAGTTATCAACCTCATTTTTTATTATCAGCAAAGCCGTTGGATCAAAATGGATAGAGGTTTGGTAAGACATGTATCTGCACCTTTCCTAGATGTTTTATCTTGTTTATTAACCGCCCCTTAAGGCGGTCCATGTTTATGGTTTTACTATAGCGTATGTAAGAATTGTTTATATACAAAAAGTAACACGAAATTTAGATTTTATTTCGCAAAAAGGCAAGGTGTACCATGTTTTTCTTCAAATTGTTTGACCCATGTCTCATGGGCTTCAAGTTCATCTGCGGAAGGTAAAATCACGGGTAATTCTATTTCAACAGCGGCGCGGGTTTGCGAACCATCTTCATTTTGCGAGTGGGTCAGGGCATCGATATCAAAGGAAACCTGACCGCCCGTCATTGCTAGGTATACGTCAGACAGAATTTCCGCATCGAGTAACGCACCATGGAAGGTACGGTCACGTTGTGGAATTTCGTAACGACGCACTAATGCATCGAGTGAGTTTTTCTGGCCTGGATGCTTGGCTTTGGCCATAGCCAAGGTATCGGTGACTTCGCAAACTTCAGATAAGGCCACAAAACCGGCACGTTTGAACTCCATATCAAGGAAGTTCATATCGAAGGTTGCGTTATGCGCAATGATTTCTGCGCCTTTTAGATAGTCAAATAATACATCAGCAATTTCAGCATACAGTGGTTTGTCTTTTAGAAAGTCATCACTGATTCCGTGAATATTTTCAGATTCACCGACAGGTTTTTGCGGGTTGATATAAATATGAATTGAGCTGCCCGTAAGTTTACGGTTAATCATTTCCACCGCACCGACTTCAATAATACGGTCGCCATCTTGGAAATAGAAACCGGTCGTTTCCGTATCCAAAATTAATTGTCGTGGGCCAGATACATCAACTGTTGCTGGTGTAATGACAATCATTGGATGGATTTCAGCAGCTTGCTTAGACTGGATAGGGGCAGCTTCATTCAACGTTGAAGCAATGTCAGTTGCTTGTTGTTCTATCGTAATGTCATCAATCTGCTCTGCATTGATCGCTGTGTCAGTAGTCATTTCACGTGACGGAGCAAATTCTAGCGGCTGAGCAATTGAAGACTCCTGAATTGAAGCATCAATAATGCTTTCATTTGCAATCATTGCTTCTTCAGAGATTTCTTCTGCTTCATCCTCGCTATCAGCAAATTCAAGTCCAAACGGATCATTTAATAGCCAGTCAGGTTCAGCTTTTTTTTTAGGTGCTTCAGCTGTAGTTGATGCCGCTAGTTTGATCTGTTCGAGGGTTTTTTCTGCGCCTAGATTGGCCAATTGATCGGCCATTTCATTTCCCGGATGGCCTGCATGCCCTTTAATCCAGTTCCATTCAATTTCCCGACCCTGACAAGTTGCATCCAGTAATTTCCACAGATCAGGATTTTTAACATCTTTCCAGTTTTTCTTTTTCCAACCATGTATCCACTCGGTAATGCCTTGTTTGACATAGTTAGAGTCTGTCCAAATAATCAGTTTTGCATCGGACGGACAGTGTTGAATGCCTTCAATTGCAGCAGTCAATTCCATACGGTTATTGGTGGTTTCAGCTTCGCCGCCGCAGAGTTTTTCTTCTCCAGTTTCACGGATGATATACGCCCCCCAACCCCCTAAGCCAGGGTTGCCTTTACATGCACCATCAACATAAAGCGTGATTGTTTGAGACATAAATCAAATCCGGAGAAAAACAAGCATTCAGAACCGTATATTGTATAACGCAAATGACAGAGAGAAATCCATTTCTGGCGATTTTTTTAATTTCTTGTAACATTTATACTGAAATAGCGTTAAATTAACGCCTTGTGTCTGTGTTCTGCTTCACTACAATGGCATATCTAAAAAATAAATTTTATATGAGTTGTCTGGATTTTTTTATGTATAAATCAACTGCGACTGTCTGGCAGCCTACGTTACCACAAATTTTTAAATTTACAGTCTTGGGTTCTGCGCTCGCAGCTCTTGGTCTGACGGGCTGTTCTTCATCGCAAACGACTAAGCAGAACTCAGCAAGTAAACAAGTTGGCTCAAACTTTCTCGATGCCAATAGTTTAGATTCACTCGAAGATTTACTTTCTGCAACAGACATGCGTGCCGTAGAAGGCGATCGCCTTTTAGTACTTAAGCATGGTGATGTATGGAAGCGTATGACTGTGGGTTTCAAAATGGATTTGAACCACTGGGATACGCGAATTGAAGCGCAGCGTGGTTGGTTTATTTCACGTCAACCATATATTGATCGTTTAAGTGCGCGTGCGTCCCGTTATTTATATCACACGGTTAAAGAAGCAGAACGTCGTGGTTTGCCGACTGAGTTGGCGTTATTACCAGTGATTGAAAGTTCTTATGACCCAGCAGCAACCTCAAGTGCAGCCGCAGCGGGCTTATGGCAATTTATTCCAAGTACTGGACGTATTTACGGCTTAAAACAAACCTCAATGTATGATGGTCGTCGTGACGTAGTGGAATCAACGCGTGCAGCTTATGAGTTTTTAGGTGCGCTACATAACCAGTTCGGTTCGTGGGAATTGGCTTTGGCTGCATATAATGCAGGGCCGGGCCGCATTCAACAGGCGATTAACCGTAACCGTGCGGCAGGTTTGCCAACGGATTATTGGTCGCTAAAACTGCCCCAAGAAACCATGAACTATGTCCCACGTTTCTTGGCTGTTGCTCAAATTATTAAAAATCCAAGTGCCTATGGCGTAAGTTTGCCACCAATTGCCAACCGTCCACACTTTCGTGAAGTGGCTGTAGGGCCTGCAAATTTAAATGAAATTGCATCTATTACCGGTTTAAGCCGTGCAGAACTCTATGCACTAAACCCTGGTCATCGTGGCGATGTGATTGATAGCAGCAGCCCAATGCGGATTTTAATTCCTGCGGATGTGAGTCCATCAGTTGATGCACGTTTGAAAAAATTACAATCAGGTGGTTCATCAGGTTATTGGGCAAGTAATTCAACTTATAACTTACCAAAAAATAATGTTGAAATAACACCGTCACGTGTTACTCCGCCGGAATTAAATAGTAAAACTATTCAGCCCGCTAAAGTGACGCCACCTACGCTTAAAACACAGCCGACAGTGACAGCTTCTGCCAAACCACCTGTAGTCGCTACAACGGTAACGCCGAGTGTTCCATCAGGAACGAAAGGCAAAACGCCAATAGGATCATCTGCTTTGGCTGCATTTGCATCGAATAGTGATATTCCAAGTGCGCCGCGTATTCCAGTCGCTGTAACACCTTCGACGCCTGTGAAAGCCGTATCTGTCGAGCCACCACTCAGCGCAAATGAGCGTGAGCAAATCATGGCGGCTATTAAAGCTGAAGGTGAGACCAAAACAGTCGATGAGGTATTAAAACCAGTAGCGACTAAAGCAGAACAAGAAGAAGTCGTTCAGGAAATTAAAGCTATTGCGCCGAAAGGCACTGAAATTGTCGATCCTTATGATGGCAAGATTAAGTTGACTGCGATTCAGACCAGCCAGTCGATTGCAGATCAACAAGGTAAAGAACTGACCAAAGGGTTCTCTTACCCGAAAAGCGTGGCTGAAAATACAGGTGCAGATTCCGAAGAAGCCAAACGCAACCAAGGTAAAAATGTCATTCGTACAGATTCTGAAATTGTAGTTGTACCACCTAAAGGTAAACGCAGTACTTATACAGTTTTGGCGGGCGACACATTAGCGTTGATCGCGATGAAAAATGGCGTGAATTGGCGTGATATTGCAGCTTGGAACCAAATTTCGCCAGATTCGACCTTGTATGTCGGTACGACCATCTATTTATATGATGCGAAACCGATTGTGCAAAATAATGAAGAATCGAAAGCTAAGCCTATCGCAGATAGCTATGTGGTGAAAGCAAATGACAGTCTTACAGCTGTTGCGAGTCAATTTGGTTTAAGTACGAAGCAACTCGCCGACTACAATGGTTTAACCACCACGAGTGGTTTATATGTTGGACAGAAATTATCCCTAAAAGAAACGCCTGCATCGAAAGCAAAATTGGAAGCTGATAAGAAAGCCGCTCAAGTTGTCGAAAAACCTGCAAAAGTTCAAACCAAATCCTACACGGTAAAACGTGGTGAATATCTAAAACTCATTGCAGATCGTTATGCGCTGTCAAATCAAGAGTTGGCAGATTTAACAACTGGCTTAACGGCTGGCAGTAGCTTGATGGTGGGGCAAAAAATTAATGTGCCATTACAAGCTGTAGCAGAAGTTGAGAAGCTCGAAAGCAAAGTCGTGAATCGCATTGAAAATGTCAAAGTTGATCCTGCGTATAAAGTTGAAAGCTATAAAGTGCAGCGTGGTGATACGCTTTACAGCATTGCGACGCAGTCAAAAATCAGTTTGTCAGAATTGGCGAGTCTAAATGATATGTCGGTAAATAGTGGGCTGATGGCTGGGCAAAGCATTAAAGTTCCTGCAAGTTCAACTGTTCCGGATACATATGTGGTGCAGTCTGGCGATACACTGACAGGCATTGCTAGTCGCTATGATTTAGGCATGGACTATGTCGCAAATTTAAATGGTATAGAGCGTAGTTCTGGTCTACGCGTTGGGCAGAAATTAAAATTAACAGGTGATGTCGCACCGGTTAAAGTAGAAACCAAAGCTGAGGCGACCAAAATTGAAAGCAAAACCAATACACGAACGAATTCCGTTGATGCGACCGATATTCATGTGGTGAAATCAGGTGAAACATTGGGTGTGATTGCGAAGAAATATCATCTTCAATTACGTTATTTAGCTGAATTAAATGGCCTAAATACCAATAGTGCGATTCGTGTAGGGCAGCGTTTAAAAGTAGATGGTGAACTACCTGCTGATGTAGCTAGTAAAGCAACTGAAACCAAAAAAACGGAAGCTAAATCCTCTACGAGCAATGTGAAACCAACAAATACTGAAAGCTATACTGTGAAATCAGGCGAGTCTTTAAATTCGATTGCTAGTCGGACAGGTTTAACTGTGGCAGCATTGGCTGAATTAAATAACTTGAACCCGCGTGCAGGACTGCGTGTCGGTCAAAATTTACAAGTCCCTAAAACTATTAGTGAATACCGTATTAAACGCGGCGATACGCTGATTGGTTTGGCAAGTCGCTATGGACTTGATACATCAAAACTCGCTGAAATGAATGATATGCAACCGTCTGCTCAGTTACGTATTGGTGACGTGATTAAAGTACCGAATTAAGCAACGACTACAGGGAGTTGTCAGTGATGTTGGTGTCGTTCAAATCAGCACATCAAGCTATTGGGATTTGTGTGCTTACTCTGTTCGGTCAAAGTGTGTGGTCTGCGATACAGACCACGCCTTATATTGCGATTCATAGCACACCCAAATATGACTCTGTCAAAGTCATGCCTTATGCCAATGCTTCTGCACCCAAAGGTGGATATTTAAGTACTTCATCAAATGGGACATTTGACAATTTAAACAGTATGAATGGTAAGGGCAGTGCGGCTGAGGGGGTAAATTATTTATTTGACTCCCTTATGGATAGCTCTTTAGATGAACCTGGCGTGATGTATCCATTATTAGCTGAGAAGGTAACGTTCGACCCCGATCATACGAATTTTGTCATTTATCACTTAAATCCAAAAGCACGATTTAGTGATGGTTCAGAACTCACTGCTGAAGATGTTAAATTTAGTTTTGATACTTTTCAGACCAAGTCAAACCCAGGTTTACAAATGTATTTGGCAGATTTAGATAAAACCCAAGTGTTATCTAAATATGAAGTCAAAATGACCTTTAAGTCGGGTAATAACGCTGAAATGCCATTAATATTGGCGCAAATGCCGATTTATTCCAAAAAAGATTGGGCAAAAAAAGATTTTACTAAAATTACTATGCAGCCGATTTTAGGTTCTGGCCCGTATTTACTTGATCGAATTGATTCTGGCCGTAGTATTAGTTTTAAGCGCAATCCTAATTATTGGGGACGTGATTTAGTGATTAATCGCGGACGATATAATTTTGATCATTTGAAATATGTCTATTACCGAAATTTAGATGTTGCTTTTGAAGGCTTTAAGTCTGGCCAATATACTTTGCATGAGGAATTTACAGCACGAAAATGGGTGACGGAATATAAGTTTCCGTCCATCACTGCAGGAATGGTGGTGAAGTATCGTGATAAGCATGAAAATCCAATTGCAACTCAAAGTTTTGTATTTAATACGCGTCGATCGCCGTTTAATGATATTCGTTTTCGACAAGCTTTAACCTATGCTTATGATTTTGAATGGCAAAATAAAGCTCTGTTTTATGGTCAATACCAGCGCCTACAAAGCTATTTTTCAAATAGTGAGTTAGAAGCTAAAGGGGTACCCTCAGATGCTGAAATGCAAATTTTAAAACCATTGTTAACGAAATTAACCCCTTTAGAGCGTAAAGGGGTGTTATCAAACTGGAAATATCCCGTTTCGGATGCTAGTGGATTTAATCGAAATAATTTATTGACTGCTCGTCAGCTATTAATAAATGCTGGTTATCGATTTAAAAATGGTCAATTATTAGACCGACATGGTCAAGCCATTCGTATTGAATTTCTCATTCACCAAGATGGCTTACAGCGAACATTAATGCCTTTTGTGCGCAATATGAAACGTTTAGGTGTGACTGTAAACATTCGCCAAGTGGACGTGCCTCAATATATAGAACGGATGCGTTCGAAAGACTTTGATATGACAACAAATGTTATGCCACAGTCGCTCAATCCGGGTAATGAGCAAGCGCAATTTTGGGGAAGTGCATCGGCAGATCAGCCTGGCAATTACAACTATGCTGGCATTAAAAGTCCGATCATTGATGA
Source organism: Acinetobacter sp. YH01024 (assembly GCF_013420195.1). Classification (NCBI taxonomy): domain Bacteria; kingdom Pseudomonadati; phylum Pseudomonadota; class Gammaproteobacteria; order Moraxellales; family Moraxellaceae; genus Acinetobacter; species Acinetobacter sp. YH01024. The sequence goes on along the minus strand of NZ_VOYQ01000018.1, from coordinate 55,068 downwards.
AGTCATACAACAGGTGATTCGGGCACCAAATCGTGAACAATTGGTGGTGCGTACCAAAGTATTGGATCGATTATTAAGAGCTGGGTATTATCAAATTCCAACCTATGGTAAAGGTGAAAAATGGTTTGCGTATTGGAATATGTATCAACAGCCAAAAGTAAAACCAAAATTATCAACAGGTATTGATTATTGGTGGAGTAATGAAGCGCAATCGAAAAAAGTTGCAAACTATTTGCGCCAACAATAAATACTAATGAATGACAGGGAATGTTAAAGCAACATGGGCACATATATTTTAAAAAGATTGCTCCTGATTATTCCAACATTGTTTTTCATTTTACTGATTAACTTTGTCGTGATTCAGATTGCACCGGGAGGACCTGTTGAACAAGCCATACAGCAAGCTGAGTCCTTTCAAGGTATGGGAAACACAGGTGGTGGTGAAACTGCGACGACAGGCAGTAAATACCAAGGTGCTAAAGGCCTCAGTGAAGAAATGGTGGCAAAAATCGAAGCGCAATATGGTTTCGATAAACCATTATTCGAACGTTTTTGGCTCATGTTAAAGGGCTATGTGACGCTAGATTTTGGTACCAGTTTCTTTAAAGATAAGCCTGTGACCCAGCTACTTTGGGAAAAGCTGCCTGTATCCTTATCCCTTGGCTTATGGAGTACCTTGCTGATCTATATGGTGTCTATTCCATTAGGCATTAAAAAAGCCCGTCAACATGGTCTGTTATTTGATAAAAGTACGTCTATTTTATTGGCTATCGGCTACGCCATTCCTGCTTTTGCCTTTGCCATTTTACTCATTGTATTTTTTGCAGGTGGTTCATATTTTCAGTGGTTTCCTCTACAAGGTTTAGTTTCAGAGAATTTTGCTGAGTTAAGTGTATTTGGCAAAATTTCAGATTATTTTTGGCATATGGTGTTGCCTTTGTTTGCTATGGTAATTGGTGGTTTCGCTGGCTTAACTTATCTGACCAAATACTCTTTTATGGAAGAATTAAATAAGCAATATGTTCTTGCTGCTCGTTCTAAAGGTTTGACCGAATCACGTGTGCTGTATGGGCATGTATTTCGTAATGCAATGCTCATTGTTATTGCTGGTCTACCAGAAGCATTAATTGGCATCTTCTTTGTGGGAAATCTATTTATTGAAATTATTTTCAATCTAGATGGTCTGGGGTTATTAGGATTTGAAGCCATTGTACAGCGTGATTATCCAGTGATTTTTGGCACCTTGTTTATTTTTACCTTGATGGGGCTGATATTAAGATTAATCAGTGATGTCATGTATCAAATGATTGATCCACGAATTAATTTTGATTCGCAGGGGGCAAAATAATGTCTCCGATCATGCAAGCACGTTTTCAACGTTTTAAAGAAAATAAATTAGGCTTTACATGCTTTATCAGCTTTGCCTTGATTTTTATGTTGTCATTAGCTGTCGAGTTTATTGCCAATGATAAACCGCTCTTGGTCAAATACGATGATTCTTTATACGTTCCCGTATTAAAAAGTTATCCAGAAACTGCTTTCGGTGGCGTATTTGAAACTGAGGCAGATTATAAAGATCCTGTGGTACAGCAACTGATTGATGATAAAGGATGGGCTGTATGGCCACTGATTAAATTTTCCTATCAAACACCGAATTTAGAGTTGGCTGTGCCTGTGCCATCTGCACCGACTGCACAAAATTGGCTCGGTACCGATGACCAAGGGCGTGATGTGCTCGCACGTATTTTATATGGACTACGTGTGTCGCTCTTGTTTGGTTTTGCATTAACTTTTGCTTCAGCCATATTGGGCATCATGGTTGGGGCGATACAGGGCTATTATGGTGGCTGGGTAGACCTCATTGGTCAACGGATTTTAGAAGTCTGGGGCGGACTACCGATGCTATTCATGGTGATGATTTTGGTCAGCATGTTTACTCCGAGTGTGTATTGGCTCTTTGTCATTATGCTGCTGTTTGGCTGGCCCACTTTGGTCGGCTTGGTTCGTGCAGAGTTTTTGCGTGCTCGTAATTTTGATTATGTCCGTGCAGCACGGAGTCTTGGCGTTACAGATAGCACCATTATGTTTCGGCATATCTTACCAAATGCGATGAGTTCCAGTCTTTCACAGCTACCTTTCATGCTCACGGCAAATATTACGGCACTGACAGCCTTAGATTTCTTAGGTTATGGCTTACCGCCTGATGCCGCGTCCTTAGGTGAGTTATTGCTTCAAGGGAAAAACAATCTGAATGCACCATGGCTAGCCTTATCGGGGTTTTTTACCTTAGCGATCGTGCTGTCTTTATTGATTTACATTGGGGAGGCGACACGTGATGCATTCGATCCTAGACGTCAATAATCATCAAGTTAATGTACCTCCCATCGTGTTAGCGGTGGAGCATTTACATATTTCACATGCAGCACAGGTCTTGGTTGAAGACCTGAATTTTAATTTGCATGCAGGTGAAACGATAGCCATTGTTGGAGAAAGCGGTTCAGGTAAATCGATTAGCAGCCTAGCTATACTCGGTTTGTTGCCAAGTGATCTGCAGGTCACAGGCAGCGTCAGCTTGAATGGACAGAATATTCTTGGACTGAGTCCTGAGCAGCACCGAAACATTCGTGGACAGAAAATTGCCATGATTTTTCAAGAGCCGATGACGGCCTTAAATCCCTTACATCGGGTGGAAAAGATTGTTGGTGAGTCACTGTTGTTACAGGGTTGGTCGAAGGCAAAAACACGACAGCGGGTTATAGAATTATTAAATGATGTGGGTATTCCGGATGCTGAAGATAAATTAAGACGCTATCCACATGAGTTGTCAGGGGGGCAGCGACAACGTGTCATGATTGCCATGGCATTGGCCTTAGATCCTGATATTTTAATCGCTGATGAGCCAACCACGGCTTTAGATGTCACTTTGCAAGCGCAAATCTTAAATTTATTAAAGTCGCTACAACAGCAGCGTAATATGGCCATGATTTTAATTAGCCATGACCTGAATTTGGTCAAGCGCTATGCCGAACATGTGATTGTGATGAATCGTGGACAAGTGGTGGAACAAGGAGATGTTCAGGAAATTTTTGAGCAACCGAAGCAGGCGTATACCAAAAATCTATTAGACCATGATTTTGGTAAAGCAATACAGGTTTCACAAACGCAGACACTTTTAAAATTACACCAATTAGGAGTGAAGTTCCCAGTCAAACAAGGCTTATTGAACCGCATCAAAGATTATGTCGTTGCGGTAGAGGCTTTGGATTTAACAGTGGCTGAAGGTGAGTCGATCGGTATTGTTGGAGAGAGTGGTTCAGGGAAAAGCTCCCTAGCATTGGCTATTGCTCGGCTCATAGAAAGTGATGGCGAAATTATGTTAAATCTACACGCCATCCATCAACTTTCAGAAAAACAGCTCAGACCTTTACGTCGTGAATTTCAAATTGTCTTTCAAGATCCATTCAGTAGTTTAAATCCACGGCTAAATGTAGAGCAAACCATTGGCGAAGGTTTGGCCTTACAGCATTTACCTGCAAATGAAATTGTACAGCGTATAGATGAAGCTTTGCAGAAAGTCGAATTAGCCAGCTCATTTAAGCAGCGTTATCCACATGAATTATCGGGTGGGCAACGGCAGAGAGTCGCCTTAGCACGTGCGTTGGTATTACGTCCTAAATTATTGATACTCGATGAACCCACATCGGCACTAGATCGGACGACACAAAAAGCCATCGTGAAGCTGCTACGGCGTTTGCAGCAAGAATTTAATATGAGTTATTTATTTATCAGTCATGATTTACACGTGGTCAAAGCCCTGTGTCAAAAAGTGTTGGTACTGCGACATGCCAAAGTCATGGAGTTTCAAGACACTGAAGATCTATTTGCACGACCACAAACGGACTATACCCGTAAATTAATTGCAGCCAGCCAATACTAAAATCAAAGCTATGGATATTTTGACATGTGTCATTGTCAAAATATCCTTGACCTTTAGAAAATAATAATTAGAGTAAATACTCAGGACTTATTATTTCATTTTGGACATTGCCATGAGCCATTTAGCTGAAAGCTTTAAAATTCGTAATACCACATTTAAAAATCGCATCATTAAAGGTGCAATGAGCGAAGCATTGGCCAATACCGCAGGCCAACCCAATCACTTACATTTTGGATTATATGAAGCTTGGGCGAAGGGTGGTTTAGGCTGTGCCATTACCGGTAATGTCATGGTGGATTTTCGTGCTAAAAATGAGCCGGGGGTTGTTGTCGCTGAAACAGAGCGAGATTTAGCGCAATTAACACAGTGGGCTGAGCTAGGGAAAAAGCACGGCATGGTGCAATTGGTTCAACTTTCACATCCGGGCCGTCAATGTCCTAAAGGTTTAAATAAAGAAACGGTTGCACCGTCTGCTGTGCCATTTAGTCCGATGTTAGCTACAACATTTGGAACACCGCGCGAACTTCGTGAGGATGAAATTTTAGATATCATTCAGCGTTTTGCACGTGCCGCACACATTTGTCAAAAGGCAGGCTTCGAAGGCGTGCAATTGCATGGTGCGCATGGTTACTTAATTAGTCAGTTCTTGTCGCCACTGACCAATAAACGTCAAGATCAGTGGGGCGGTTCAAATGAAAATCGCATGCGCTTTTTGCTTGAAATCTATAAGGCAGTTCGTGCAGCGACGACAGATAATTTTATTATTTCGGTCAAACTAAATTCTGCTGATTTCCAACGCGGCGGAATTAGCGAAGCAGATGTGATTGAGGTCTTTAAAGCAATCGATGCCGCAGGGATTGATATGATTGAAATCTCGGGCGGTTCCTATGAAGCGCCAGCGATGGCGGGTGCTAAAGAAGAAAAACGTAAAGCCAGTACCATTGCTCGTGAAGCTTATTTCCTCGATTTTGCGGACAATATCCGTAAAGAAGTGAAATGCGCGTTAATGGTTACCGGCGGGTTTAGAACCGTGCAAGGCATGAATGCTGCACTAGACAGTGGAGCTTGTGATTTTATTGGTATTGCACGTCCTTTCGCTGTAGAAGTCGATTTGGCTGATCGTTTATTGTCGGGGCAGGATGTTCGTTACGGTGTGGATAAAATTAAAACTGGCATACCGATGATAGATAAAATGGCGATTATGGAAATTATTTGGTATGCCGCTCAGTTTAAATCGATTGGTGAAGGCAAACAGCCAAATCCTAAACTTTCGCCCTTAAAAGTGTTTTTTAAATATCTCAAAGGTAATTTAACCGCGGTCATTAAAGGGCAAGTCAATTCACGTAAGTCGGCTTAATCAATCATTGAATTTTTAGAATCAGGGCAACCGACATATATTCATGTTATGGTTGCCTTCATTCATATCAATATTGCTTACAATAAAAATGTCTAAAATTTTAATATTAACGGTCATTCTTTCGGGGCTCAGTTCTGCCCTCTATGCTCAGTCTACATTTCAGACGGGAGATATTATTTTTCATATCTCAAAGTCACAGCAAAGTTTAAGCATTCAAAAGGCCACACATTCGCCCTATAGTCACATGGGTATGATCGTAAATAAAAATAACCAAACGTGGGTGCTTGAAGCCATTCAACCTGTGCAATATACCGCTTTAAATCAATGGATCACGCGTGGGGAAAATGCTCACTATGTGGTGAAAAGGCTCAAACAACCCTTAAATGTGCCGCAGAAAACGAAGCTGGTACAACATGCGGAAAAGTACTTGGGCAAACCCTATGATATTTATTTTGAATGGGATGACCGTGCAATTTACTGTTCTGAAATTGTTTGGAAAGCTTATCAGCATGCTTTAGGTATCGAACTTTCTCCATTACAACAACTGAAACAATTTGATTTAAAACAAAATGAAGTGCAGCGTCTAATGCGGCAGCGCTATGGTCAAAATATTCCGCTAAATGAGCAGGTGATTGCCCCTAAGGCCATTTATGATTCAAAACTTTTAAAAGAAATATTTAGAAATTAAGGCAATAAAAAAGCCCAAGTCGCAATGCTTGAGCTTTTTAATGAGTGGTTAAAACCAACTCGAATATGGCGTCCCTACGGGGATTCGAACCCCGGTTACCGCCGTGAAAGGGCGATGTCCTAGGCCTCTAGACGATAGGGACAGTACAGAAAGCAAATTTTAAAACCGTTTATTTTAGTCTAAGTTTTTAGACTAAATAATGGCGTCCCTACGGGGATTCGAACCCCGGTTACCGCCGTGAAAGGGCGATGTCCTAGGCCTCTAGACGATAGGGACTTAATAAAATGTACTTCTGAAAATTGGCGTCCCTACGGGGATTCGAACCCCGGTTACCGCCGTGAAAGGGCGATGTCCTAGGCCTCTAGACGATAGGGACGTTTCAGAGGTGGGCGTATATTAGGGTGAAAATTGGGGGGTGTCAAACGCTTTTCTATAAATAAATTCAGTTTTTGTTGTTGAGTGCATAAAATTAAAACAATTTGCTAAAAATGTTTGAAAAATACATTATTTATGTCGATTTTTTCAACACTTGTAAGATTGTAGCAATAACTTCTGGATGTGTTAAATATCCAGCAATATCGTGTGGGTGTTCAATCGATGTCTGAATTTGCTGATTGAAAATGGCGGGTTGAAAATCAAATGGTGCCTGACTCAGCGGAAAAGCGCTGAGAAAATCATCATGTGAATAAAAGTTTAACCAATCTCCTGAAATTGCATCAGATCGCTGTAAAGGCTGAGGTAAGTGGGCTTGGATGACACGAAAAGCCAAAGGTGAGCCCAAGGTGATAAAGCGCTGTATGTTGAGTTCAGGATGTAACAGTAAAAAATGATACGCAATCACGCTACCTAGCGAATGTGCAATCAACAGGGTGGGTTTCGTTTGATGTAATTGCTCATGCAGACGAGTATGAACTGCCTGAATAAAGTGTGGATTGGATAAATAGAGTTAAGTTTCGACCAAAAATTTATGCAAAAGTGTGGCATGTAATTTGGGGAAATAATTCATTAAAACTGCAAAATCGCGTAGCGCAAGATCTTTGCCGAGTGCGGTGATCGATTTGAATGACTGGCTCAATCCAATAGCATCATTGAGGGTGATGTCAGGTAGATTGTTTTGTACGGCATGATGCTCAAATACTTTTGGTGATTTTTCTGGGAGTTCAGTGCGATGGATAAACGGAAAATGTGGCCACGTTTGAGGTGTCAAGGTGCTGGCTTGAAGCATATTCTGCAAATGATAACGCGTGAGTAAGTCTCCATAAAAAGGCATGCGCATATGGTGCTGTATATACGATAAAAAAGTCTCTTGATGGCTTTGCTTTAAGCCTTGAGACAACAGTGCAAGCCAATGCTGTTCGAGCGAACGTGCAGTTTGTTGCTGTTGATTCATGCCATGGATAAAGATGATCTGCATATTGCACCTCATCGACGGACCAGTTTTTATTCTACTTTTATTAAAATATAGCCATAAAAAAAGAGCAACCGAAGTTACTCTTTTATCGTGTTTGGTGGTATGACAACGCAGATCAATCTTTGTTGTGATACAAGGTGTAGTAGCTGATATAACACGCCACAATGAAGATCATACAGCAGATAAAGCCAGTTAACATTTCTGGGTCAAATACCATACTAATACAGGTAATCAGACAGAATACAAAACCGAGTATCGGCACGATTGGGAAGAGTGGTGCAGCAAAAGCTAAATCTTTTGCAGTTTTGCCTTCTTTATACCACTGACGACGGAAGTTGAATTGGCTTAAACAAATACTCATCCATACCACCACCATGGTAAATGCCGCAACACCTAACAAGTTTTTGAAGATGGTTTCTGGTGCAAATTGCTCAGAAAGTAAGCCTGGCATACCACCGATCATGGTCACAATCACCGCAACATAAGGAATACCACGTGAGTTCACTTTAGAGAACACCGCAGGTAATTGCTTACTATAGGACAATGACCACATCATTCGAGATGCAGCAAATAAACCAGAGTTAGCAGCAGAAAGTAGGGCTGTGATAATCACAAAGCGGATGATGTCTTCTGCATAAGGAATACCAATGTGCTGGAATACTGTTACGAAAGGTGAACTACTTACACCTTCGGCAGATAAGCCAGCTTCTTGATGGGGCAATAATGCAGTAATAACAACAATGGTACCCACAAAGAAAATCAATAAGCGGAAAATCGCCGTGTTAATGGCTTTAGGTACATTTTTCGCTGGATCTTTGGTTTCACCCGCAGCAACACCAATCAGTTCAGTACCTGAGAATGCAAAGTTCACAATCAACATTGTAGCGAAGATTGGGAACAAGCCTTCAGGGAACCAACCTTGTGCAGTGAGGTTGCTAAACAGCGGTGCAGCTTCATAGCCTCGATAGCCTAAAACACCAAAAATGGCCAATAGACCTAAAATAATAAAGGCTACAACGGTAATCACTTTGACTAAAGCTAGCCAAAATTCAGATTCAGCAAACCATTTGGTTGAAATCATATTCAAGCAGAATACAAAAGCACCAAAGATTAAGGTCCACATCCACATAGAGCTGTCTGGGAACCATTCCTGCATTAAAAGTGCAGCAGCGGTAAATTCAGTTCCTAGCGTTACTGACCATGTCAGCCAATAGAGCCAAGTGATGGTATAACCCGTACCAGGTCCGATATAGCGTTTAGCATAAGCGCCAAATGAACCAGATTCTGGCATATGTACAGCGAGCTCGCCTAAGCAAAGCATCACCATATAGGCGATAATACCGCCTAAAAAATACGAAATAATGGCACCTACAGGCCCCGTTTGTGCAATGACTTCACCCGAACCAAGAAATAAACCAGTACCGATTGCGCCGCCAAGCGAAATCATCACCAGATGTCGAGTACTCATAGCGCGTTTTAACGGCGCAGAATTGCCCTGATGCGAAGCATCATTCGGAGAATGTGATGACTGCATAGAGAAAAAGGAGAATCAAATAATGAAGCGAGTAATTGTAGAGAAGAATGCAATGATGATGCAATCAATTAATATAAATTATAGATAAATAAACTTTAAGTTTGTCAGAACTGACAGAAGAATTGGCGTCCCTACGGGGATTCGAACCCCGGTTACCGCCGTGAAAGGGCGATGTCCTAGGCCTCTAGACGATAGGGACGTTTTGAGGTGGGTGTATAGTACATAGCCCATCTATATTTGTCAAAATAGAGTTTCATTGTTATATTCTAAATGTATATAAATGAAACAAAAAACAGAATTTTTTTAATGAAAAATAATTTTAATGAGTTTATTTCTGGAATTTTATTTGAAATCAATCAATTTAATGTGGGCAAAGTCCATGAAAGATTCTATATAGTTTTATTGAATTATTTGCATTGGTTTGAAGTTTATCCAAATAATTTTTCTTCGTATATCAGTAAATCAGAGTTTGAAAGAATTATTGATGAACTTTTATTTAGGGATTTAGATGGGGAAAGTAGAATTACGTATAATCACCTCAAATCTTTAGATGATTCTCATTATTTTTTAGATATCCAGAGCTTTTTTAAATTATATTTAATCTTAAAGGTTCGAAGATATCAGTTGTCTAGTGATGATGTAGAACTTGAAAAATTAGAAAAAAAATTGGATGTAAGTTTTGAGCCAATGTTGTGGAGTAAAGACAAACAAGATTTATTGGTTATTAATCGTGATTTTCCTGAATTTAAAAAACAGATGAATTCAAGTCGGGTGCTTTTGCCACTTTCATTAATAGTTTTTAACTTTACTTTTGTTGAATTAATATCTAATACAAGTTTGAGAGTATCTATCCAAATATTTCTAGCAATAGTAGCTGTGTGTCTTTTAGCTAATGTTTCTAAAGGGGCAAAATCCGAAAAGGACTCATTAGAGTTGAAAGTATGGGATTATATCTTGGTGTTGAGCGAGGATAAAAACTCATTGACGAAAAGCAGTTGAACTATTTCTTTAAATTATAATTTGTACAGTGGTTTTTGTGGATTAAACTGCTCCCACAAATCATTTTTGAATTTATATGGAAACCCTAATTTTTCTCTCATAGGGAAGAGAAATAGTTTCATAAAAAAAGGTGGCTAATGAGCCACCTTAACTATTTTATTTATCGTGATATAACCAATAATAACCTGCATAACACGCCGCCATAAAGATCAGACAGCCAATAAAGCCTGAAAGCATTTCAGGATCTGCAGCCATACTTAAACCTGTTGCGGTACAGCAGACAAAGCCAAGAATTGGAACCAGCGGGAACCATGGTGTACGGAATTTAAGTTCTGACACGCTATGACCTTGTTTCAGCCATTGGCGACGGAAGTTAAATTGACTCCAGCAAATACTCATCCACACGATCACCATGGTGAAGGCAGCAACCCCCATCAAGTTCTTGAAGATGACATCTGCGCCAAATTGTTCTGACAATAGACCTGGTAAACCACCGATCATAGTGACCAATACAGCAATATAAGGCACACCTGTTTTGCTTAATTTGCCGAAAGCACTTGGTAATTGTTTTTGTGCAGACAGTGCCCACATCATACGCGATGCAGCATATAAACCAGAGTTAGCTGTAGACAGTAAAGCCGTAATAATGACGAAACGAATTAAGTCTTCTGCATAGGGAATGCCCATCAGGTTAAATACGGAAACGAATGGACTACTACTTAATCCGCCATGTCCACCGACATTTAAACCTGCATCGGTATAGGTCAACAGGGAACTGATGACGATAATAGTGCCGACAAAGAAAATGATTAAGCGCCATACCGCAGCATGGATGGCTTTAGGTACATTCTTTTCAGGGCTTTCAGTTTCACCTGCAGCGATACCAATCATCTCCGTACCATTAAAGGCAAAGTTCACGATCAATAGCGTGGCAAACAGTGGGAACAAACCATTTGGCAGCCAACCATGTTCAGTCAAATTGTGGAACATTGGAGCTGATTCATAGCCTTGGAAAGGCACGAAACCAAAGATGCAGGCAAAACCAAGGATGATGAAAATCAACACTGTTGCAACTTTCACCATGGATAACCAAAATTCTGACTCTGCGAATGCACGTGTAGAGCTTAAATTAGAGATCAGTACGCCAGCTGCAAAGATCAGTGTCCATAACCAAATAGAGGTTTGTGGAAACCATTCCTGCATCAAAATAGCCGCCGCAGTAAATTCTGTACCTAAGGTGGCAGACCAGCCCAACCAGTACATCCAAGACACCATATAACCGGTACCCGGGCCAATATAATTAGTCGCAAAAGCACCAAAAGAGCCAGAAACAGGTAAATGTACGGCAAGTTCACCCAAACAGAGCATGACCATGTAGGCAATCAAACCGCCAATAATATAGGCAAGAACAGCGCCTAAAGGCCCAGCTTGTGAAATAACTTCACCTGAACCCATAAACAAACCAGTACCAATTGCACCACCAAGTGAGAGCATCACAAGGTGTCGAGTCGTCATCGCACGTTTAAGCGATGGACTTTTACCTTCAGCAGACGAGTGTTGCGAAGGTTCAGAGGGAGATTGCATAGTGAAATGAAAATTGAATGAAAGGTATATTTTATGATTGAATGCAGTGAAATGATTGATAAATCGAATTTTTCTTATAATGTGATAATACTGATCTAAAATTTAAATCTTTAGCACTGACCATTAGATTAATGGTCAGGAGTTTGATATTCGGCTTCGGAGGTTGCAGGTACTTGAGTTTGTTCGGTTACAGGGGCTTTGTTGTCATCGCGGCTCACAATATACAGATAGAGTGCAGATGGAAATAAGATGGCTAAAACCAAGAGCAACTTTTTAAACATAGGGTATTCTTACATCAAAATAGATCAAGCTGAAGTATAAACAAAACCAGTCAGGCTGTAATTAATTAAAGTTTACGGTTTTTCTGTTCTAGATTGGATAGGATGACTTGGTAAATGTCGGGGTAGTGTTGTTTAAAGTTCCGTTGTTGCATGATTGTGATGGTTGAAGCATTTGGCTCGATACCCAGTTTTAAAATTTTTTGGGTTAAAGCGAGTTGAGGGGAGCGACCATCAAAATGTGTATTTAGTAAGTTACCATCGGTATATTTTACTGTGAGTCCGATATTCAGGAGATAATCAAAAACATCAGGCAAACCAAAACCGGCAGCTTTGTAGAGTAAATTATATGTTTCTGCACGATAGCCACGGCCGTATGTTTGATGTGTTTTTAATAATCCTAATGCATTATAAAATTCTAATTTAGCAATAATTTCTTGTTCATTAATAGAACCATCGCCATTTTTTAAAGTCCTATTGATGGTATTAAAAGTGACATCGTTTGAGCTGGGTTTGCAATTAGCAGCAATCAGTCGCTTGATATCTTGAAGTGGAAGTATAAGATGCGCTGTGTCACACATTTTTTTAACTTCTTTATTTTTCATTTTACTGCTTTGAATATTTTTATTTTCAAATTCCTGCACTATGGCTGACCAACCATATATGTTTATAAATTTATAATAACGAGATGCATCATTTGTCATCCCTTTGATCTTTTTAAAGTCTTGAATGTTTTTCACTGATGGTGCATTGGTAGAGAGATTTTGTGGTAATGGAGCATTTGCAAAGCAATGCATACTCATTAGCAGGCAGCTGGTAATAACGATGTTTTTCATGGTTTGTGTGCTTTTAATAAATTGTAAACGTCAGGATATTTGGTTGAAAAGTCATTCTGTTCCATTTGTTTATAAACGTTACTATTGGGCTCGATTCCTGCATTCAGTAGTTTTTGAACCAAACTCACAGAAGGGTTACGGCCTTTGATATTGTCTAAAATTAAATTACCATCCACGCCCGTGTAATCGACTCCAATACTCAGCAAATAATCAGAAACGTCTTCAAGCCCCCAGCCAATTGCTTTGGATTGCAAAGAGCTTTTTTCTTCATACGGGCCAAATTTATACGTAACGTGTGTTTGTAAAACATTTTCCGACTTGTAGAGTTTTAATTTTTCAATGATTTCGTTTTGATCTATTTTGCCTTCTGCATTGGTTAATGCGCCATTAATAATCATAGAGGATGAACGGCCATTGAGTGGTTTGCAATTTGCTTTAAATAAGCGTTTGGTTTTATCGGCAGTGCTTTGACTCAGTGCAATTTCGCAAAGTTTTTCTATTTCCCCTTTAGGCATTTTACTTTTTAGGATGGTTCCATTTTCAAAATCACGAACGATTGACTCCCAACCGTATTTACTTGCTGTTCGGTAATACTGTATTGCTTCTTCGCTCAATTTTTTGGTTTTTTTCGCTTGTATTTGAGTGTCACGATCGTTGGTTTCGGGAATAGAAGATTCTTGGTCATCATTCAATGCTGTTTGATTTGTCTGATTGGCATCGTGCTCAACAGTATTTGAAAGATTTGTCGGTAGGCTGGCTTCGGGTCTAAAAATGTAGATGAAGATACCGAGACATACTATGCACAGGCCAAAGAGTAAGATTATTTTTTTCATGTTTTAGTCTATTTTAAAATGAATCAAGAGCGTTTTTAAGGCGCTCTTGATAGGGAAGATTAAAATTTAAATGTGACATCAGCAATGAACTGTCGCCCAATTTCAGATCTAAGTCTGTTGGTCGACTCACTAATACCTGGGGTGGTATAGATATTATGTCGATTGGTAATATTGTTAATGGTTAAACCGAATATTGCTTTGTAGTCTTTAGCGAAATTGAAATCATAAGTGGTACGCATATCCCAACTAAATCGAGGTCTAATCGTATCTGTAGCATAGGCTTCCAACAGGACACCATCATGCTCAACTTTGTTTTTTAGTTTATACGTATCTTTATATTCAGATTTGTAGCTTAAGAAGTTATTAATCTTTAATGGTAAATTTGAAAACTCAATGTCCCAACCAAAACGAGCAGTCCAAGGCTGATTGAAATTTTCAACAGGACGTTCATTAAATTGGATGAGGCTGCCGTTAAAGATAATATTGCGATCTTCAGCAGCGGTATTACTGTTAACGTTATATGACTCAGAATAGTCTAAATAATTTTTTTCCGATTCAGTGTAATCAAAGCCAAAGTTAAACCCGTGCAGAGAGTTTTTATAAACGACTGGCAGCGTATTTCTGAGTGTGAGTGTGTAAATGTCAGCTTTTGCTTTACCACTATTGCTATATTCAAAATGATCGATGGTGTTACTGGTTGTTGGATCAATAAAACGATTTTTTGTGATTTCATCTTTGCTATCGCGATTCACCCATTTCAGACCAAGGTTCCAGTTTTTAACTTGGCTATTAATGGCAAACACAATTTCGTCAGCATAAGGGGTCTTTAAATTGGCACGTTGAATATTGGAATTAGCTAATATTAAATCTGATAACCCAGTTTGAGTCCAATAGTCTTCAGTTTGATTTTTTGTGCGTTTTAAATTGTATTCCAAAAATGCAAGTTGATCTTGCAGCTCAGTGGCTAAGGTATAGTTTGCATAATATCGATTCCATCCCGTAGTGAAGGACAAAAGATCATTTTTTAGCGGTTTATAGTTAAAGGCAGTACGAGGTGCAATATTTAAATTTTTCGACAAGCTGTCATAATCTGCACGTAAACCTATACGCGCTGAAAAATTATCCCAAGTCGATGTGTTTTCAATGAAGGTATGCACACGTTGTTGGTCAATATTAACTTTACCTTTTTGATAATACTTGCCATTTGTTTGATATTGGCCTTGATAGTTATTTTCATCCGTTGCTTCATCACAAAGAATATCACCTGCCGTACAGCTAATGCCTGAACTAGATGTAAAAGTCTTAGGCTGATTATACATATAGGCATCGTTAGGCCGTTCCCATGCAACTTTAGAATAGTCATAGCCCATACCAAAGCTTAATTGTTGCATGCTGTTGCCAATCTGAATGGTATCAAAAGCATTTTTTAGACTATACGAAAATGTATCTTGGTGTAATTCAATATCACTACTTGTGGCACCTTCACCAGGATTGGAACTCCAGTTTTTAGTTGGTGTTTGCTTCCAAAGAATGCCGGTAGTTGAATCATTTTCACGTGCTTGGCTTAGCGTTTGATAGCTAATATTTTGTTTTAATGTTGAATTATTGAGTTTACTTTCTAATTCACCAAAAAATGTCAGCGTTTCTGTATTGCTAATACTTTTTGAATTTATTCGCTTATCAACGAAATTTAGACTGTCCAAATCCCCTAAATCAAAGCCAAACTTCGCTTTGATTGTGTCCGAAGGTGTGTAAAAAAGGGTAGTTCCTAAGTTGATATTATTACGCTCGCTTTTGACTTTACTGCGATCTTCTAAACCACTCATTACTGGAACGATGGATTCACGTTTAGAGGCATAACTATTGATGCCCCATTGTTCAGAGAGTTTGCTGTATAGGTTCAGGCTTAGGCCGTGTTTTTTATATTCTTTATTATTTGATGATGTTGGATCTTCAAACTCTGCAGCTTCTTCTTCATCGGTAAAATGATAACGTGACCAATCACTTTCCGTGTAGTCGTAAGTAACGGAGCCGTGGATTTTGCCAATTTCAGTATTTGGTGCACAAGTTTCAGCATTAACTACACCACCTGTAAATTCGCCGTATGCTGCAGAAACATTACTATCGATCAATTCTAATTTACAAATTAAATCGGTATTTAGGGCAATCCCTTGTGAGCCACCATCAAGCTTGCCTGAATAGGAGTTGCCGCTTGCCAGAGGGTCAAGGTTATTGGTGGTATTGACGCCGTTAATTACAAATTTATTTCGGTAAGATTGCGCGCCATTAATAGAAATCTCGGAAGGTCGTAGCTCAGCCTGTGAATCTGCAGAACGTTGTTCACGGCTAAACTGCACATTTGGATTAACTTTTAAAAAGTCTGTGATATTTTTTGAGCTATTCGGCGTTTTTTCTAAATCTTCTTTGGTGTAGACGGTTTTACCTACTTCTTGCTTGGCTTTGACTTCAACCTCAATAGGTGTCATCGACACCGTAGTGGTTTTGATTTCTTCGGAGATCTGGCTTTCATTTGCATACGTTTGAGATGCTAAAGCAGTCAAAATTGCGATATTAAGGGGAGAATAGGCAAAGCGCATGGCTGTCAACAATTATGCAGATAAAAACGATAGCGATTATCATTAACTTTACAAGAATAATCAATAGAAATGAGAATTATTTGCAATAAATGTTTTTTTAATACACAGAAATTCAGTCAATGAGAATTAAGATAGAAATAGTGATGATTTAAGAATATTCATTCGTTATGAATATTAGAAAAAAGAAAAAGCTTGATAAGAAGTATTGGCGTCCCTACGGGGATTCGAACCCCGGTTACCGCCGTGAAAGGGCGATGTCCTAGGCCTCTAGACGATAGGGACGTTTAGAAGATGGCGGTATATTATTGATCCGCCATCATAGTGTCAAGTAGGTGAGGGCCGAGTTTGTTCAAAATATAGCAGAACAGTTCAGCGGTCTTCTGAGTATCGTAAAGTGCAGAGTGTGCTTCTTTACCATCAAACTCAATACCTGCTTGAATACATGATTTTGCCAGCACAGTTTGTCCAAACATTACAGCGCTCAAAGTCACTGTATCGAATACGGAAAAACTATGGAAAGGATTTTGATTTTTTGTCCCTGTACGTGCAATAGCTGCCTGTACAAACCCTAAATCAAAATGGGCATTGTGACCAACTAAAACAGCATGAGTGCAGTTTTGTTGACGACGTACTTCATTCACTGACTTAAAAATACGTTTTAATGCTGATTTTTCATCTTCAGCCATGGCCATACGCATCGGATTAAATGGATCTACACCAATAAAATCCAGTGAACGACGGTCAAGGTTGGCACCTTCAAATGGATTGATATGTGCATGGTGGGCTTCACCCGGTACAAAATTACCTTCTGCATCATACACAATAGGAATCGCTGCAATTTCCAGTAAGGCATCGGTCTGTGAATTAAAACCTGCTGTTTCGACATCGACAACAACAGGTAGGAATCCACGGAAACGTTGACCAATGACTGGTCGAGTTTCATCTGTCACACTTTTCTCCATTGGATGGTCTTACCCGCATACAACGGAATAATTTTTTCGCCATCCAAATAGTCTAAACTTTCAGGGATCACTTGATCTTCTTTTACCAAGGTAATGGTATTGGTATTTCGAGGGAGTCCGTAGAAGTCTGCACCAAAGTGGCTTGCAAAACCTTCTAAACGGTCGATTTTACCGACTTGATCAAATGCTTGAGCGTATAGCTCAATTGCTGTTGGTGCACTATAACATCCTGCACAGCCACATGCATTTTCTTTAGCATTTTTTGAGTGCGGCGCACTGTCTGTACCTAAGAAAAATTTAGGGTTCGCACTGGTCGCGACTTCGAGCAAAGTTTGCTGATGGGTTTGACGTTTTAAAATCGGTAAGCAATAGAAATGCGGTTTAATACCACCCACCAACATATCATTACGGTTAAACAATAAATGTTGCGGTGTGATTGTCGCAGCGACATTACGGTCTTGTTCTAATACAAAATGCGCAGCTTCACTTGTGGTGATGTGTTCTAGCACCAATTTTAATTTAGGGAACTGTTTTAACAGTGGAGAAAGTACTTCATCAAGGAAACGTTTTTCACGGTCAAAAATATCGACATGGTTATGCGTCACTTCACCATGTAAGAGTAATGGCACTTGGTGTTCTTCGAGTTGCTCAATCACACCATATACTTTACTAATGTCACTGACACCACTGTCCGAGTTCGTGGTTGCACCTGCTGGATAGAGCTTAATGGCATTAACATACTCAGATTCTTTAATTTTTTTAACTTCACTTGCAGGTGTGTTGTCTGTGAAATAGAGCACCATGCGCGGGTCAAAGTGAACGCCTTCAGGAACATGTGCCATGATACGTTCACGGTATGCATTTGCTTCTTCAACGGTTTTTACCGGTGGTACAGTGTTTGGCATACAAATCGCGCGAGAGAATTGTTGTGCTAAATCAGGAACTGTACGCTTTAGGGCTAGACCGTCACGTAAATGTGCATGCCAATCATCTGGCTGAAGAAGAGTAATCGTATTCACAGCGATTCCAAGCTTGGAAATAAAACAAATGATAATGCAAATAATGTGAAAATGGTAACGAGATTTCTGTACAAATGACTGAACAGATATAAATAAAGAATAAAACTGTGGTATTTTTAAATGACTAAAAGAATTAGATAAATGCTTGGAAATGGAATACAAGTATAACCTTGCAAAGTTGCAATACGATAAAGAAAAAATAGAGGAACTGATTACACGGCAAACTCGTCGTGTAGGGGAAATGTTTCCTAAAAAACTGGAAACTCAATTTTGGACTTTAAGTCTCGATCGTGCGCAAACCAACATACGTCATTTTTTTTGGATGGGAGTGTTGATCTACTTTGTGCTCACGATGCTGATCATTCCCGGAGATTACTGGATAATTAATCAACAGCATTTTGTGCATGATTTTATTCGTTGTTTGCTTGGTCAGCTCAATGGTGCGCTGTGTCTTTTGGCTTTATATACCTTTGCCCGTTACGACCGTCTGAAGCCTTATTTTTCACATGCCAGTATGTTTGTAGTGTTTTGGGCTGTTATTTCAATGTCTTGGCTCACCATGACCGTGTATACCGAAGCACTTAAACATCAGGCCATGATGATCCTTTGTATGATTTACATCTTGAGCTATATTTTGACGGGGGTTAAACCAGTCCAAATGTTGATGTCTGGATTGTTGGCTGCTGTGGTCACCATGTTGATGCTTTTTTCATTAGAAGTGAAATTTGATGTGATGGTGTTGGGGCGTGTACTGATTGGAAGCTGTGTATTGGGTTTTGCAATCAGTAAGATGCTCTGTGCGCGTGAACGGATGATATTTTTGAATATGCTGCGCGCGGATATTAGTGAAAAAATCCATCGTATTCATACCACAGAGCTTTTACATTTAAGTCAGCATGATGAATTAACCAAGATTTCAAACCGACGTACTTTTGATGAAATGCTCGATACCTTTTATGAGCAATCTCGACGTAATAACACCTCGCTTGCTGTGCTATTTATCGATGTTGATCATTTTAAAAACTATAACGATTTCTACGGTCATCAAAAAGGCGATGATGTAATTTCAACCATTGCCAAAACCATTAAAAATGCCATTCGACATATGGATTTTGTAGCGCGATATGGTGGTGAAGAATTTGTGGTTTTATTGCCTGAAACCGATGCGCATGGTGCTTATGCGGTAGCGTCAAATATTTATAAAGCAATCGATCGTTTAGAAATTCCACATGCCAAATCACAGGTTTCAAATCACGTCACTATTAGTTTGGGTATTACGGTATATCGTGCTGAAAATATGACGAAGGATGAACTGTTAAATATTGCCGATCAGGCGTTGTATCGTGCGAAACAATTAGGCCGGAATCAAATTTACTATCAGTCGATTCGTTCAGCACATGTGGCTTAATGTTTAATAAAATTGAGAACTTCTCTGAAATCGGCAATAAAAAACCGCGCAAAATGCGCGGTTTTTTATGACTCAACAAATCTTATTTGTTTTTGTCTTTTAATTGAGGCACTGCAGAACCTGTACCTACTGCAAGTAAGCCAGAGTTTGTGTAGATACCTAATTTAGCGCGAGTATCTGTGATATCCAAGTTACGCATAGTCAATTGACCGATACGGTCAGCAGGGCTAAACATAGAGTCACCTTTCTCCATAGTTAAACGCTCAGCTTCATAAGTGAGGTTAGGAGATTCAGTGTTTAGAATAGTGTAGTCATTACCACGACGAAGTTCTAAAGTCACAGTACCAGTGATTGCTTTAGCAACCCAACGCTGCGCAGTTTCACGAAGCATTAATGATTGAGAATCGAACCAACGACCTTGGTAAAGAAGACGACCTAAACGCAGACCGTTAATACGGTATTGTTCGATGGTGTCTTCGTTATGAATACCAGTCACAAGACGCTCATAAGCGATGTGAAGAAGCGCCATACCCGGAGCTTCGTAAATACCACGAGATTTTGCTTCTATGATACGGTTTTCGATTTGGTCTGACATACCTAGACCGTGACGACCACCGATACGGTTGGCTTCAAGAATGAATTCAACAGGGTTTTCGATGCGTTTGCCGTTTAATGCAACAGGGAAGCCTTCTTCGAAAGTTACAGAAACTTCTTCAGCTTTTACTTCTACGTCATCTTTCCAGAACGCAACGCCCATGATTGGGTCTACGATTTTGATACCCGCATTAAGGTATTCAAGATCTTTTGCTTCGTGAGTCGCACCTAACATGTTTGAGTCAGTTGAGTACGCTTTCTCTTTTGACATTTTGTAGTCAAAACCATTGTCGATCAGGAACTGTGACATTTCTGCACGGCCGCCTAGCTCGTCAATGAAAGTTTGGTCTAACCAAGGTTTGTAAATTTTTAGCGATGGGTTAGTCAATAGACCATAGCGGTAGAAACGTTCAATGTCGTTACCTTTATAAGTCGAACCGTCACCCCAGATGTTTACATCATCTTCTTTCATTGCGGTTACAAGCATCGTACCTGTAACTGCACGACCAAGAGGAGTCGTGTTGAAGTAAGGCATACCACCAGTTGAAATGTGGAAAGCACCACATTGAATAGCCGCAATACCTTCTAATGCAAGTTGTAAACGACAATCAACTAAGCGAGCTTTAACTGCGCCATACGCTTCCGCTTTTTTTGGAATCGCATCGTAGTCGTCTTCATCAGGTTGACCTAAGTTTGCTGTGTAAGCATAAGGTTCTGCACCTTTTTGTTTCATCCACAAAAGCGCAGCTGAAGTATCTAGACCACCAGAGAAGGCAATACCAACTTTTTTGCCAACTGGGACATTCTGCAAGATAGTTGCATTATCAGTCATTGTTAATCCTAACGATATAAATATAGGCACCGAGAATGGGTGGCCTGAAAGAATACATATATGTGCATGATTGTAGCACTTTTCTGCGGGGTTTTTCTAAAAAATCATGAGATACAAGCGATGAGGTGGAAAAAAATGATCGTTGAAATCTATTGGTGAATACTTCATCCAGTTTTTGCGGGCGGAAAATGCGTTTTCTGAATGGAATAGGATGTAAATATAAAGAAATCTATTTGATTTAAATTAATGGTCATACCATTATTGGGTTAATTTGGTTTTTATGCTTTTCATTGAAATGAGACTGAGGTCAAACAAAGCGTGGTTATTAGACTAAAGTATATTTTATAAAGTTTAGTTGTAAATAATAAATACAAAACAGATATTTAAAAGTTGATATGGAGGTTTTTAAACGGAAAAATAATGTTTTTGTATTTTATATTGGTCATACCAAAAACAAGAAAAGCTTGAATGATTGAGTTGAAATAATTAAAAATTGCGGAGTATTTCAGCAATAGTATGAGTTTTTATGTGTTTAATATTTATATTGGTCATACCAATGATAAAAAGACCACATGCTGATATTGCTCAATAATTAAATCTTAGTAAGCATTTCAAGGAGATGACAATGCTTCAATGGCAGCAAATATATGACCCAATGGGGAATATATGGATATCAAGTTTAATTGCGCTCATTCCGATTATCTTTTTTTTCTTGGCGCTTGCTGTATTTCGTTTAAAAGGCAGTGTGGCAGGTACGATCACCGTTGTACTGGCACTGTTGGTGTCTTTATTTGCCTATGACATGCCTGCGCTTATGGCATTGGCTTCGATGGTCTACGGTTTTTTCTATGGTTTATGGCCGATCGCATGGATCATTATTGGTGCGGTGTTCCTGTATAAAATCTCAGTCAAAACAGGGCAGTTTGACATCATCCGTTCTTCGATACTTTCCATTACTGAAGATCAACGTTTACAGATGCTATTAGTCGGCTTTGCTTTCGGTACTTTCCTAGAAGGTGCTGCGGGCTTTGGTGCTCCTGTGGCGATTACCGCAGCACTATTGGTAGGTTTAGGCTTTAAACCTTTATATGCGGCAGGTCTTTGTCTGATCGTAAATACAGCGCCAGTGGCTTTTGGTGCGATGGGTATTCCAATTATCGTTGCTGGACAAGTGTCTGGTGTAGATACGATGGAAATCAGTCAGATGGTTGGTCGACAGTTGCCATTTATGGTGCCGATTGTACTGTTTTGGATTATGGCGATTATGGATGGCTGGCGCGGTGTGAAGGAAACTTGGCCTGCGGTTGTGGTTGGGGCGAGTAGCTTTGCGATTGCACAGTACCTAACCTCGAACTTTGTCGGTCCTGAATTACCCGATATTACTGCGGCGATTGCCTCTTTAGTGTCATTAACGATTTTATTTAAATATTGGCAGCCTAAACATATTTTCCGCTTTGCAGATCAAGATGCGACGATGAGTGAAGATGTGGCTGCACAAAAACAGCAAAAATATAGCTTGGGTCAAATTGCAAAAGCGTGGTCGCCATTTGCGATCTTAACGGTGATGGTCACGATCTGGAGTATTAAACCGTTTAAGGATTTATTTACCAAAGACGGTGCTTTACATGATTTGGTTATTTCGATCAAAGTGCCATTCTTACACCAATTGGTTCAAAAGATGCCGCCAGTCGTACCTGAAATGAAGGACTACGATGCCATCTATAAATTTGATTGGTTTTCGGCAACAGGTACGGCAATTGTCATTGCTGCGATCATTACCATTATTTTCTTAAAAATGAAGCCGAAAGACGCGATTGTGACCTTTGGTGAAACCATTAATGAATTAAAAATTCCAATTTATTCGATTGGGATGGTGTTGTCTTTTGCTTTTATCGCCAACTATTCAGGTATGTCTTCGACCTTGGCTTTGGCCCTTGCACATACAGGTCAAGCCTTTACCTTCTTCTCGCCATTTTTAGGATGGCTTGGTGTATTCCTCACGGGTTCAGATACGTCAGCCAATGCGCTATTTGCAGCATTGCAGGCGACTACTGCACAACAAATCGGTGTGCCAGAAGTATTACTCGTTGCTGCTAATACCAGTGGCGGTGTGACAGGGAAAATGATTTCACCACAGTCAATTGCAATTGCATGTGCGGCAGTCGGGTTGGTAGGTAAAGAGTCGGATTTATTCCGTTTTACCGTAAAACACAGTATAACGTTCACAATTATGATGGGGATTTTAATCACCCTACAAGCTTATGTGTTCCCTTGGATGATTCCATAACACGAATTGTGTAACAACGTTAAGGAAAGCAGATGAAAGTCTCTGATAAAACTGTTCAAAGTCTTCGTGTATTGATTGAACAAAGCAATATGCAAGTTGGAGATCGTCTGCCTGCTGAACGGAAATTGTGTGAACAACTTGGCGTCTCACGCACCTCTTTACGCGAGGCGATTTCTCAATTGACTAGCATGGGCGTGTTGGTCAGTAAAGTGGGTGCGGGGACTTTTTTAAAGCAATTACCAGCGACTTGGTCGAGTTATCAAATTGTGCAGCCCATCAGCAGTTTGATTAGTGAAGACCCTGCCTACCGTTTTGATGTGCAAGAGGCGCGCATTATTTTAGAAGGTGGTACTGCATGGTATGCGGCACAACGTGCTACAGCAGAGGACTTGGCACATATCCGACATTATTATGATCAGATCAATCATTTTCAGGCTTTAGGCAATGACGATGAAGCAGCGCGTGCAGATGCCAAATTTCATTTAGCAATTGCTGAAGCATCACATAATTTAGTGTTGATTCAGATGATGCGTGGTCTATTTGATCTGTTGCAATTTAATGTCGTTTTAGGTCGTCGAAAAGTTTATAGCGAAGCACACCGATTTGATCAATTGCATGATCAGCACTTCCAAGTCATGAATGCAATTGAACGTCGTGATCCTGAAGCTGCACGTAAAGCAGTCTGTGGACACATTGAGTTTGTAGTACAACAGGTGCGCATGATTGATGAAGAAGAAGCTCGTCGTCAGCGTGCCAGTCGATTAAACAGGATATAAGCATGATTATTTCTTCTGCCAATGACTATCGTGAAGCGGCACGTCGTCGTTTACCGCCATTTTTATTTCATTACATCGATGGCGGGGCGTATGCCGAATATACCTTAAAGCGTAATGTAGAAGATTTATCAAAAATAGCGTTGCGTCAACGTGTGCTGAATGACATGTCACAGCTGAGTTTAGAAACCCAACTGTTTAATGAAACCTTATCAATGCCTGTGGCTTTATCACCTGTGGGTTTAACGGGAATGTATGCACGCCGCGGCGAAGTTCAAGCAGCAGTAGCCGCAGATAAAAAGGGCATTCCATTTACGCTGTCTACCGTTTCAGTATGTCCTATTGAAGAGGTGTCGCCAGCGATTCAGCGTCCCATGTGGTTTCAGTTATATGTGCTACGTGACCGTGGCTTTATGAAAAATGCCTTAGAACGTGCCAAAGCTGCAGGCTGTTCAACTTTAGTGTTTACCGTGGATATGCCTGTTCCGGGCGCGCGTTACCGTGATGCGCACTCAGGGATGAGCGGGCCAAATGCAGCCATGCGCCGTTATATGCAGTCGTGTTTCCATCCACACTGGGCATGGAATGTGGGTTTATTAGGTCGTCCGCATGACTTAGGGAATATTTCTAAATACTTGGGCAAACCAACAGGTTTAGAAGATTATATCGGCTGGTTGGGTAATAACTTTGACCCATCAATTTCATGGAAAGATCTTGAGTGGATTCGTGAATTTTGGGATGGACCGATGGTTATTAAAGGCATACTTGACCCTGAAGATGCCAAAGATGCTGTGCGTTTTGGTGCAGATGGCATCGTGGTGTCAAACCATGGTGGCCGTCAGCTCGATGGGGTTTTATCTTCAGCGCGTGCATTGCCACCAATTGCCGATGCCGTAAAAGGCGATATTAAAATTCTTGCGGACTCAGGTATTCGAAATGGTTTAGATGTGGTGCGTATGCTGGCTTTGGGTGCGGATACCTGTATGCTCGGTCGCGCCTTTGTTTATGCGCTCGGTGCAGCAGGTGGTGAAGGTGTTTCCAATCTTTTAGAACTGATTGATAAAGAAATGCGTGTTGCGATGACCTTAACAGGTGCAAAAACCATTGCGGATATTACATCTGATTGTTTGGTGAAGTTAGAGAAAGAGTTGGCTGGGTGATTTTTTGAATCGATCTCTTGGGAAAGTTATTCGTCATCAAAAAAATTAGCAATGAAAGTTCCCTCTCTTTGCAGGAGAGGGTTAGGGAGAGGTGTTTATTGAATAATTCTCCTAACCCTCTTGCGTAGCGTTGCTACTCATCCCAAAGGGAGAAGGGATATTCATTATAGATTTTAATAACAATGACTAAAAACTTTTGATATGTGCAAATAAACCTACGTTGTTTAAAATTATTTAAATCAATATTTTTTCATTGCATAACAATGCTATTCCTCTTTATCAAGGAGAGAAAATATTGAAAATGGAAAATTCTACGAGCATGCAAACTCAATCATTACAAACCATTCAAAACCTCATCAACATCGTCGGTAAGCAACACGTTTTAACTGAAGATAAAGACACACGTTTATACCGCCAAGGTCGCCGTTACGGTGCAGGAAAAGTATTGGCTGTGGTTACACCGGGCTCTTTGCTTGAGCAATGGCAAGTGCTGCAAGCGGCTGTGGATGCAAATTGTATTGTGATTATGCAAGCCGCCAATACAGGTCTGACAGGTGGTTCAACGCCGTTTGGTGATGACTATGACCGTCCTGTGGTGCTGATAAGTACACGTCGTTTGGTTGGCATCCAAGTGATTAATGAAGGCAAGCAAGTGATTTGTCTACCGGGTGCGACATTAGACAAACTTGAAAAAGATTTGCTGCCATTTAATCGTGAACCTCATTCGGTGATTGGTTCTTCTTGTATTGGGGCATCGGTTTTGGGTGGCATCTGTAATAACTCAGGTGGTGCTTTGGTGCGCCGCGGTCCTGCCTATACAGAGCTTGCACTGTATGCACGAGTGAATGAGTCAGGTGACTTAGAGTTGGTCAATCATTTAGGTATCAATCTTGGCAATACGCCTGAAGAAATCCTCACAGCGTTGGAAAATAAAAATTATCAAATCAATGACATTGTGAATAATTCAAGTTGCTGTGCCTCTGATCAGCGCTATTCACATGACGTTAAACAAGTCGATGAAAATACGCCTGCACGCTTTAATGCAGATCCGAGTCGTTTATTTGAAGCATCGGGTTCAGCAGGTAAGGTCTGCGTCTTTGCAGTACGTTTAGATACCTTTGAAAAAATCCCTAGTCAGGTGTTTTATGTAGGGACCAATTCACAAGATGATTTAACAGAAATTCGTCGTTTTCTATTAAAAGATCTTGCACGCCTCCCGATTGCAGGTGAGTACATTCATCGCGTGGCATACGATATTGGGGCTGAGTATGGCAAAGATTCTTTTGTATTTATCGAAAAATTTGGCACCGCAAAAGTTCCTGCTGCTTTTGCCATGAAAGATAAAGTCGATGGCTATTTAGAAAAACTGGGTTTGCAAGGTTTTTCGGATAAGGTTTTACAACTCGTCACTAAATTTATGCCGAATCATCTGCCAAAACGCATGAATGAATTTCGTGATTTATATGAACATCATTTGATGATTCGTATTGAAAATCAGGATGTTGATCAAGTTGATCAGTATTTGAAAACGTATTTTTTAGACAAAACCTCAGGCAATTATTTTAAATGTACGGATGAAGAAGGTCGTAAGGCATTTTTACATCGTTTTGCGGTGGCTGGTGCTGCCATTCGATATCGTGATACGCATCGTTCAGAAGTGGAAGACATTGTTGCATTGGATATTGCATTACGTCGCAATGATCGTGAATGGGTGGAAACTTTGCCGAAAGCCATGAATGAGCAAATTATCCATAAACTCTATTATGGACATTTTCTCTGTCATGTTTTTCATCAAGATTATATTGTGAAAAAAGGCGTAGACCCTTTGGCAATGGAACATGCAATGTGGCATTTACTCGATGATCGTGGCGCTGAATATCCTGCGGAACACAATGTTGGGCATTTGTATGTGGCCAAGCCTGCATTAAAAAATCATTATCAAAAACTGGATCCAACCAATAGCTTTAATGTCGGGATTGGACAAACCAGTAAGCTGAAACATTGGAAATAATGCTTTATAAAACAACACGCCGTGATGTGATATATCACGGCTTTTTTATGAGTGAATAATTTATGCGTCACACGGTATTGACCATAAAAACGAAGAATATTTTCTAAATTGTCATCCCAAAATATAAAAAAACCGCTAAAGTGTTATGCAACAAGTTGCAAAGCCAAAATAAGGATTCAGCATGACAACGACTAGCTATGCAAATATTTTAAAGCCTTTACATTTGGGTTTTACCACGATTAAAAACCGTGTCGTAATGGGGTCCATGCATAGTGGGCTGGAAGATCGTTTTTATAACTATCCTAAATTGGCAGCTTATTTTGGTGAGCGTGCGAAAGGTGGTGTTGGCCTGATTATTACAGGCGGTATTTCGCCAAACCGTCAAGGTTGGCTGTTACCTGCTGGCGGTACCATGAATACTTTAGGTGATATCGCTCCGCATCGCTTGGTGACGCATGCCGTACATAAGCATGGTGCCAAAATTTTAATGCAAATCTTGCATGCTGGGCGTTATGGCTATCAGCCTTTTGCAGTGTCAGCAAGTCCGATTAAATCTCCGATTTCACCGTTTAAACCACGTCAATTAACGGACAAACAAATTCTTTCAACCATTGATGATTATGTCAAAACTGCAAGCCTTGCACATAAGGCCGGCTATGATGGTGTTGAAATTATGGGGTCAGAAGGCTACTTGCTGAATCAGTTTTTAAGCCGTCATGTCAACCAACGGACAGACCGTTGGGGCGGTGAAATTGAAAATCGTATGCGCCTTGCGGTTGATATTGTGAAATCAATACGTGCTGAAGTGGGTGAGAAATTTATTATCTGCTTCCGTTTGTCATTGCTTGATTTGGTTCATGATGGGAACACCATGGCAGAAGTCATTACTGTTGCTAAAGCGTTGGAAGCAGCAGGTGTAACGTTGTTGAACACGGGGATTGGTTGGCATGAAGCACGTATTCCGACAATTGTGACCTCAGTGCCTCGCGCAGCGTTTGTGGACTATACCGCTGAAGTCAAAAAACATGTTGCGATCCCTGTCATTGCGTCCAACCGTATCAATATGCCAGATACTGCTGAAGAAATTTTGGCTTCAGGCAAGGCGGATATGGTGCAAATGGCACGTCCATTCTTGGCAGATCCGTTTTGGGTAAATAAAACGGCGACCAACCGTGTTGATGAAATTAATACCTGTATTGCCTGTAACCAAGCCTGTTTAGATCATACCTTTAAAAATCAGCGTGCGACGTGTTTGGTCAACCCACGAGCGGCATATGAAACTGAATTGGTTTATTTAAAGACCAAAAAACCGAAGCGTATTGCAGTCGTCGGTGGTGGCGTTGCTGGGATGTCTGCTGCAACGGTAGCGGCAAGCCGAGGCCATGCGGTGACACTATTTGAAGCTGGTGCGGAGGTGGGGGGGCAATTTAATTTGGCGAAAGTTGTTCCCGGCAAAGAAGAATTTCACGAAACGATTCGCTACTTTAAAGTTCAAATCGAAAAAACAGGGGTTGATTTGCGTTTAAATACACGTGTAAACCGTGAACAACTTGAACGTGAAGGGTTTGAGGAAGTTGTTATTGCAACAGGTGTGGTTCCTCGCAGCTTAAAAATTGAAGGTAGTGATGCACCGAATGTCTTGTCTTATGCAGAAGTGCTGAAAGGCGCAGCTGTGGGCAATAAAGTTGCTGTGATTGGTGCAGGCGGCATTGGTTTTGATGTATCTGAATTTTTACTCAAACCACCACATCAGCCACAACCAATGCCTTTAGCGGATTGGCAGCGGGAGTGGGGTGTCGATCCGAATCCGAACTACATAACAGAAGGTGGTATGCAGGCTGCTGAGCTCGAACCTCCTGTTCGTGAAATCTACTTATTACAACGTAAAACAACTGCAATTGGTGCTGGGTTAGGTAAAACATCAGGCTGGGTACATCGTGCACAATTAAAGAAAAATGCGGTTCGTATGCTGCGTGGTGTTCAATACAAAGCCATTACTGATGAAGGTCTTTGGGTTGAATATGAAGGGCATGATCAATTATTACGTGTAGATACGATCGTTGTTTGTGCAGGTCAGGAATCGGTAAAGCATTTGATGCCAGAACAGGGTGAGAAAACCCTTGCCAATTACCATATTATTGGTGGTGCAAAACTAGCAGCAGAGTTAGATGCGAAACGCGCAATACGTGAAGGTGCGGAGCTTGCGGCTAAACTTTAAGGATTTGGCGAAACAATATTCATTTGAATGGTTTAGTTGTAATTTTTACTTGTCAGATGAATAAAACCTCCGTATTATGGCGCACATGGAAGCGTGGCAGAGCGGTTTAATGCACCGGTCTTGAAAACCGACGAGGGCGCGAGTCCTCCGTGAGTTCGAATCTCACCGCTTCCGCCATATTCAAAAAAGCCCCTGTAGTGATACAAGGGCTTTTTTTTTGTCTTAGATTTTAATTTGAGACGGCAATCTTATTCATTAGTATTTTTAAGCAATGCTAAAAATGGATATCAGACTTAAAATTCAAGTCAGAAATTAATACAAGGGTTGTCAAAGGTAGAATTAAAAGTAAGAGAAAAGAATGTTTATAGATTGATAGTGTAGAATTTATTTTTAATGGCTTATTTATTTAAATCTTTCACAAGCATTGGGCAGAGCTATGATCGCTTATTTTGAAAAAATATCAATTGTATTTTATTTGATCAAATGTTTAGAAGTGTCACGACCCCTTGGCAAGGGATAAAAAAGTGCTATATTTAAATCACAGTAGGTCATAAGCAAGACGCTACTAATAGGTTGGACGGATCAATGACAGCTCGTTGAGTTTAGTAATATTTAAGATGTTTTTGAATATTACAGACAAGAAATCAGCACTAGCCTTCCAACATAGAGCCCGCAGCAATGCGGGCTTTTTAATGTCTTTCAAAATGTGAAAATATAGTGTTTTTGTCAAACAATAATTAAATAGTCAATCTATGTTATTGATATATATTTACTAAAGTAAAATAAGTTTACATTGCCATGAAATCTAACATTTACAAAGCAGGTTGTTGCGTAAAGGTGTGATATAAACAATTCAATTATTAAAACAAGTAGAGACGTCACTATGACACAGATGATCGATATTAAAGTGAAGGACCAATTTAGTCAGGTTTATGAAGCACAAGCTTTGGTGCGTAATCCTTCAGAAGAAGATTCAAGAGCGCTGTTTCATCGCATTGAACATATCATTATTGCAGGTGAAATCATCCTACCCAGTATCGAATTACTTTTTGAAAGTCAAAAATCGGACAGTATTTACAAGCTTTTAGAAGCTTAAATTGAATGAATAAAAAACTCACCTTAATGGTGAGTTTTTTTTTAGAGATAGAACTTTAAGCTATTTGATCTGCTTTAAATTGATTCAAAATATAAGACAGTAACTGATAGCGTGTCATCGGGTTGCTAGAAGACAGTTCAACGTCTTGTTTACGTACTTGGATTTCTTGAGTTAAAACACCAGCTTGAAAACGTTGTACGATCATATGATCTTTTGATACATCATGGTCGGTCAGCACCAGTTTTGGTCCAAGGTGCAAATGTCCAATCGCATCTAGACATTGTTCTAGGCTGCTATATAGGTTGAAAAGGATGAGTGCCTGATCATTAGAATAATTGGCTAAGTTCATTTTTATTATCCGTGGTCAAAAATTATTGAGCAGGAATAGTGTATACGAATTGAGCAATATTAATCTGTATGGATTATTTTTCATTTAATGTCTGTCTAGGTAACTTTGGTTAAATCATTGAGACAGCTTGAGTCTTTATGCAAAATAAGTTGAAAGTCGCTTTAAATTAAAGAGGCTTGAATACAAGCGGGACATCATAGCGAGCAAATTCTTCAATGATAGTGTTTAAAACCATTTGAGCTTGAGGTTCCGCTGCTGTAAAGGTGAGTTCTTGGTTCGTTTGGCTGTTGAAGCATTCAACTTGTTCTATACGCCAAATTGTTTCAATGGCTGTATTTTGAATGACCACACGTCTAGGCTGTAATTCATCACTAATTTTTCGTGGCATGACATAGGTAATGGCCAATTGAACATTAGGCAATTCGTCTTGTGAGGTTAAGAAGGTAAATACCCAATTGCCAATTTTGCTGAGTTGCATAGGATTATCGAAAGAATCAAATTCTAAACAAAACTGTTGTGACATTGACATGCTCAAACGCTAGGAGGTCGGTTTTATTCTTGCGATTTTTTACTGTTGATTGACATTAGGGGAAGGTCGTATAAAACAGCAGTTAAAACCATAAAAGAAATAAGTAAATCAATAAAGTTAATATAATTCAATTTCTTATATTGATATGTTTGAAAAATAACTCACCTCATTAAGTTGTTTTTTGAATGAGAAGTGAGGAAAAGTCTCTAAGTCAAACCAGTTGTTGCAGATTTTTTATACTGTAATTAATTTGCTGTAATGCATGTTGTAAGAGTTTAGGTTGAATATTGGATTCATTTAGACAGGTGATCCATTGCATCTGACAGGCTTTTAATTCTGCAATGTCCGTGGCCTGTTGAATATTAAGCATTAATTTTTTTGCCATCAGCCCACAATAACGCTGTAAGTAACTGCACATAAAATTCTGTAACTCATCAAAATCATGTTCGATGAAATCAATGATTTGTTCTGCTAATACAGGGTTGTTTGATGTTATGTTTTCAGGTATGGCTTGATTAAATTGATGGGGTATAAAGCCAATTGCATCCATTGGCAGGGAGTCAGTTATTTCGTGCTGTGAATGAGTATGAGGAACTTCCATCGTTGGCATTGAAATTTTATCAAGTGTGACATTTTCTTGCGCTATGCGATCGGATGTCTTTGTTGACGCTATTTTAGGTGTATTAAAAGCAGAAAAATCGGATTTTTGAAGGCGTTGATGATCATGTGCTGTAATTGGCTGAATCAGCCCAAGTTCCATCAGTTGCTCGAGCAAGGACACTTCAGCAATCCGCTGCTGATAATGCACTGGCATTTGGTTAAAGTCATCACTACCAATTAAGAGTAGCAGACGACGTTGTCTTGCATTTAATGCGAGCTGTCGGTCTTTTAAAGTTTGAAAACCCAGCTCAGTTTTTTGATAGTTGAACATGCCTTAATTCCATAGCTCAAAAGAATTAAGGCAATCCTATGCAGTGATAATGACAGTAATATTAAGAAAATATTAAACAATCAATGATTTATAGAGTAATGACAGCAGAGTTTTCTAAAGCTTTACGCAAATAAGGGTCTAAGTCATCTTGACGTAATAGCCATTGCACATAGTCCGCAGGTAATTCTGCAATTGCGGTACCACGGTGTTTACCAAAATTAATACTGCGTGGAATGCGAGCATCTTCCGAAGCTTCGTATAATTCTTCGATGCTGTTGATTTTTAAGTGATGGACGATATGCATCAAAATATTGGCAGTTAAAATAATATCCATATCTGCGCGGTGAGCTTTACGGATCATTTCACGGGCTTTTTCACTGCCTTTGGTGATCATATATATCAAGGCAGAAATATTATGCGCTTCTGCATCAGGCCAAACACGACGAGCTAGCGCAAGGGTACAAATGGCTTTGATTTTTGAACTATCTACACCGCATTTTTCGAGTGCTCGAATATCGTAGTCGATATTATGCCCAATGATATATGTCGTCTCTGATGGGAGTTCAAAACTGCTGTAGTGGGGCTGACCTTCAAGATCTGATTCTAAAATATGATGAACAGCCATCGCTGCAAAAGAAATAGCTTCATCACAACGATATAGTTGATCAAAAATTTTAGATTTATCTAAGGTGATTTTGGCATCTGCCACCTGAATTGGAGCATAGGCAATCTCGATGGGTTGTCCATTTAGTGTATGGGTTTCTGTGTCGAGAATGATGGCTTGCATGTCCAGTTCCAGCATGTTGAATAATGTTTATGAATGTACATGATCACATCCACACTGACAAACCCATGCTGTGATTATTTGTAGGAATATTATGAAGATGGCTGCGCAGTGTTTAAATAATCTGCTTTTATCGCATCTGCCGAAATAAAACTTTACAGCGGGATAAAGCTAAACCATCTTCTAAATCGACTTATTTTAAAGGCTTTTGTCCATCTTGATATCCAAAAATGTCGCTAAGTGGATTAAGCACTAGAGTATGTTCACGATCAATGGCATGGTGGTTTTTCGGCTTTACTTTTGTGCATATGTTTGTGTAGTTGGCAGGGGGGACAGCATTTTTGTTGATTTTACATTTTGCTTTAACCTCCGAAAAATAGCCCAATCTGTATCCAATGATCAGAAATATAAGTTCAGCCATTTTTCTGAGATCGGGGTGGCTGATGTATTTGAATGCTATTAATACATATCGAGCTAAAACAAAGTTTTAGTTCTATATTAATTTGATCAATTAAAATAAGAGTAATTGCTTAAAAATTAGGCTTGAACAAAAGTTTGTTCCATGTATTTAATGATTCATCTTCAATGAAAAATTGACTTTAAAACAACAAACAAAAGGATCATGGAATGAAAATGCTGCGTTTAACGGTTTTTGTCAGCAGTGCGCTATTTTAGCAGCCTGCGGTAATGATAGTAATGACCAACAATTTAGTAATCCTGAAACAAACGCTGATCTCAATCAGATCAAAAATCCAGTGGTAACTACAACAGCCTATAGTCAAGACAATATGCCTGCTATGAGTGCAGACAGCCGATTGATGACCTATAAAATGCTAGGAGTAGATGGCAAAGTTGTTCAAGCCACAGCCTTAGTCTTTACCCCAAAAACAGTTGCTCCGGCAGGTGGTTGGAAAATTGTGGCTTGGGCACATGGAACGACAGGTGTGGCTGATAAATGCGCTCCGAGCCGAAAAGGTTTGCAAGGTATGAATACTTATTGCAAATGTTATTGGCAAAGGGTTATGTCGTTGTGGCACCCGATTATGAGGGAGTAGGGGAACCTAGTGGACGTGAAAACCATCCTTATCTGAATCTAAAAAGTGAAGCCTTTTCGATTACCGATGCCGTTGTCGCTGCTCGAAGTTACTTAACCAGTCAAGGTAAAACGGTGTCGAAGGATTGGCTTTCGATCGGACATTCTCAAGGTGGTCAGGCCGTGTTAGGTGCGGCTGAATTCGCATCACGTGCTGACTTAAATTTTAAGGGAACGATTGCCATAGCACCTGCAAATAATCTTGCGCTCATTCTTGACGCAGGCGAGAAGTTAGCTGTAGGTAAACCTGCAACCGTGCAAAGTATGATTTATGCACCTTTAGACAGTTTTACTGCGCAGATTATTGCGGGTATGCAAGGGCATAAAAACAGTGTGGATTATTCAAAAGTATTTAGTGGACATTTGGCTGCGATTGCACCTCAGGCTGAAACAGTGTGTTCAGGCGAGTTAACTACGCTAATTCAAGATGACATGCTCAGTTATGTGAGTCAGAACACGACTTTGGATAACTATGGACGCACGCAGTCTGATTTCTTAACTTTAAAGCCAATCCAAAAATTTATGAGTGAAGGTTCACAGCCTTTAACGACAGCGGTGAAAACGCCGATCATCATTTATCAAGGTAAAGCCGATCAGACCATTCCAGCAGATGCGACTAAATTTATGATTAGCCTTGCTAAGCCGGGAACATCGATTGACTATCGTGAGCAAGCGACAGCGGATCATCTTACTATTTATACCGATAATCTGGCAAATTTTGTGCAAGATGTAGAGACTCTCATGCCAAATCAATAAGTTGATTTGACTTAAATAATGCTCGTGCAGATTCAACATGGGCATTATTTATTTAAAAACAGCACAAACTTCCCTCTCTCATTTCTAAAACTTCATGCTACAATACGCGCCAATCTTAGCACGGCTTAAAAGCCCTAATTTAATAGGACCTCGCTAATGTTTGCCAACACCTCTATTGCTCAATTTGACCCTGAATTAGCTCAAGCGATCTCGAATGAAGATGCTCGCCAAGAAGCGCACATTGAGTTAATCGCTTCAGAAAACTACTGTTCACCTGCAGTAATGGAAGCTCAAGGTTCAAAACTTACTAACAAATATGCAGAAGGCTACCCTGGCAAACGCTACTACGGCGGTTGCGAGTATGTAGACGTGATCGAACAATTGGCCATTGACCGTGCTAAAGAATTGTTTGGTGCTGATTATGCAAATGTTCAACCACACGCTGGCTCACAAGCAAACTCTGCAGTTTACCTTGCGCTACTTAACCCAGGCGATACAGTTTTAGGTATGAGCTTGGCTCACGGTGGTCACTTGACTCACGGTGCTAAAGTTAGTTTCTCTGGTAAAACTTACAACGCAATTCAATACGGTTTGAACCCAGAAACTGGCGAAATCGACTATGAAGAAGTTGAACGTTTAGCTGAAGAACACAAGCCAAAAATGATCGTGGCTGGTTTCTCTGCGTATAGCCAAGTTGTTGATTGGCAACGTTTCCGAGATATCGCGGACAAAGTTGGTGCTTACTTATTCGTAGATATGGCTCACGTAGCTGGTCTTGTTGCTGCTGGTGTTTACCCAAGCCCAGTACAAATTGCTGACGTAACTACAACGACTACACATAAAACACTTCGTGGTCCACGTTCTGGTTTAATTCTTGCGAAAGCAAATGAAGAAATCGAGAAAAAATTACAATCAGCTGTATTCCCAGGTAACCAAGGTGGTCCTTTAGTTCACGCTGTAGCGGCTAAAGCGATCTGCTTCAAAGAAGCAATGGCGCCTGAATATAAAGCTTACCAACAACAAGTTGTTAAGAATGCGCAAGCAATGGCTGAAGTATTAATCGCTCGTGGTTATGATGTTGTTTCTGGCGGTACTAAGAACCATTTGTTCTTATTATCTTTAATTAAACAAGACATTACTGGTAAAGATGCCGATGCTTGGTTAGGTGCTGCTCACATTACTGTGAACAAAAACTCAGTACCAAACGATCCACGTTCTCCATTCGTGACTTCTGGTATCCGTATCGGTACTCCTGCTGTAACAACACGTGGTTTTGGTGAAGCTGAAGTACGTGACCTTGCAGGCTGGATCGCTGACGTTCTAGACAGCAAAGGTGACGAAGCTGTGATTGCTGCAGTGAAAGAAAAAGTTGCTGCTGTTTGCGCTAAATTCCCAGTTTACGCAAAATAAAACAGACTTGAGAAAAGCCCCCTCAAGGGGGCTTTTTTTATGTCATCAGAAAAATTCAAAAGTTATCTAAACATTTATATTTCTGATATAACGGAATAAGAGATAACAAAAAATTTGCCCATCGCTATAGATCTGTTGGCAAGGTCGCAAAGGAACTTTATATGAAAAAACCCAATATTATTCTTTCAGAACAAGATTTACATCGCTTAGAAACCATGTTGGAGCATCAGTCTAAGTTGACGCCGACGATGGAGCATTTGGAAGATGAGATGGCGCGCGCTGAAGTGGTTGCTCCACAAGATGTCCCTGCCAATGTGGTGAGTATGAACGCCAAGGTTCTCATTAATATTGCACCTGCGACAGAAGCAACCGAAATTACATTGGTTTATCCGCATGATTTTCGTGGCGATAAAGGCCAAGTCAATGTTTTGGCTCCAGTGGGCGCTGCCATTTTAGGTTTGGCTGAAGGGCAGGAAATAGAATGGCCGCAGCCTGATGGTCACTCCATGAAAGTCAAAATCATTAAAGTGCTTTATCAACCTGAGCGTGAAGGGGATTATTTATAATTCCGCAGCGATATACAGATAAAATCTACACACAAAGCCATCGATATTGATGGCTTTTTTTATTTTTCGATATCGCATTTTTAGATATGAAATCGGCAAAAGTTGTTAAGCAGATTTCATCACAACCATAGCAGTTTAACTTGGGAAAACTGTCAAAGAATTGACAGAGTCATGGGCACGAAGTCGGCACACTGTATTTCAACCACACCATCGTTGCTTAATAATTTGAAGAATAAGGTAGAGCCCTATGACACAATTAGAATCGAATCATTACAATCCAGACTATCAATATCAGCATATTGAAGTAAAACCTGTAACCGGTCGTATTGGTGCCAAAATTTCTGGCATTCAGTTGTCTGGAAATTTAGACAAAAGCGTGGTCGATGAATTTAATCATGCACTATTAAAATATAAAGTTGTATTTGTGCGTGGACAGCAAGATCTCACAGATTTAGAACAAGAAGCCTTTGCACGACTTTTAGGAAATCCGTTGAATCACCCAAGTGTGCCACTCAAAGATGGTACAGCACATACGTTGTCAATTGACTCACGTGGTGGGCGCGCAGATTCATGGCATACCGATATTACATTTTTACCCAATTATCCTAAAGCCACAATTTTAAGAAATGTAGTTGCACCTGAACATGGTGGCGATACGGTTTGGGCCAATACCGTGACCGCTTATGAAGATTTAAGTCCTGAGCTGCAAAAGTTGGCGGAACAATTACGCGCGGTGCATAGCAACAGTTATGACTATGCGGCGCCGAAAGGTCAGTACAATGAAGAAGGTCGCCATTTATTCCGTACTGCAGTAGAAGTGGAAACTGAGCATCCTTTGGTGCGTGTACATCCTGAAACAGGTGAAAAAAGTTTGGTGTTGGGTCACTTCTTTAAACGCTTCAGTGGATATAGTCCGGCACAGTCACGTCGTTTATTTGAACTGTTTCAAGAGCAAATCGTGCAATGGGAAAATATTGTGCGTTGGCGCTGGGCGGTAGGTGATGTTGCGATTTGGGACAATCGTGCGACGCAGCACCGTGCCATCAATGACTATGGTGATGAGCTACGTATTGCATCACGTGTCACCATTGAGGGTGATGTACCTGTCGATGTAAATGGTCAGCCGAGTACGGTGTTGAAAAACATTCAAAACACCGACATTTCAAACTTGCGTTCTGAAGCTGGCCGTATTTATGAGAAAGCATCTTAAGTATTAGAGCGTCATTTAAAACAGCATAAAAACAGATAAATAATGCGAAAAACAATGGTTTTACATTTTTCAGCACTTGCCTAAGATCAATGAGATCTTAGGCATTTTTTTATAGACGTGAGCGATCAAAAGAACACAGCCCAACAGCATTTGTTGCAAATTTTGCGTAATGAAGACATCTTTCAGGGCTTTAGCGATCAGACTTTAGAACAGCTTGTACAACAGGTGAAATATTCACGTTTTCATGCACAGCAGCACATCTTAAAACAACAACAAATCGTGCAAGATATTAATATTTTGCTTTCAGGTACGCTACAAATTGGTTGGTTGCAAAATAATGGTGAATTGATTGTAAATGACTATATCCGTCGCCAGTCGGTATTTAATTTTGTCGCAGTCTTACAACAAAAGCCTTTGAATTATGATTATTTTGCTGCGACACACGTCGAGGTGGCAATCATTTCTGGAACAAGGTTTTTAGCAGTTTTACAGCGTGATCCGAAGGCGCTTTGGAATGTCGTGCAATCTCTCAGTCGACGCATGTATTTGATGTTTGAGCATAATCGTTATTTGCGA
Source organism: Acinetobacter sp. YH01024 (assembly GCF_013420195.1). Taxonomy (NCBI): domain Bacteria; kingdom Pseudomonadati; phylum Pseudomonadota; class Gammaproteobacteria; order Moraxellales; family Moraxellaceae; genus Acinetobacter; species Acinetobacter sp. YH01024. The sequence continues at coordinate 16,450 of NZ_VOYQ01000018.1, read as the reverse complement.
ACGGCAACGCTAGAGCAGCGTATTGCTAGACATTTGATTCGACTCTATGAGCAATATGGATGTCGGCAGGAAATTCCTTTGAGACTCAGTCAGCAGGAATTTGCAGAGTCTTTTAATATTTCACGCCAAACGTTGAATAAACATCTGCAGCAATTTGTCCAAACACAAGTGATCGCGTGGAATTATGGACAAATCGTGATCTTGGATCTTGAGCGTTTAAGGCAAATGAGTGAACTAGATGAATAACTAGATTTAAAATTTGACGAGAAGCCATGATCGCAAATGGCTTCATTGGACTTGTTTTTAGATTAGTGCTTACTGATTTTATCCAAATATCCCATCATAAAAGCAGAAAAAACAAAGGTTAAATGCATGATGATGTACCACATGATTTTGTCATTCGGGATGTTTTTCGCATCCATAAAAATACGTAATAAATGAATCGAAGAAATTGCCACGATTGATGCTGCAACTTTGAGTTTTAATGAATTGGCATCCATGGTGCCGAGCCAATTCAAGCGATTGGTCGATTCATTAATTTTTAATTGCGAAACAAAGTTTTCATAGCCTGAAAACATCACCATCACAATCAGTCCGCCTACCATAGTCATATCGACCAAAGAGAGAATGACTAAAATCAGGTCAGCTTCTGAATATTCTAAAATATGCGGAAGGACATGAATGACTTCTTGGAAAAATTTAATCGCGAGCAGTAGCAGTGCAAAGGATAAACCAAAGTACACGGGAGCCAGAATCCAACGTGCTGCATACATTGTGTTATGGAAAAAACGTTCCATTTAAGCCTCTAAATTTATTGATCTAATATTTGGTTCTAAAGTATATGGATTAAATTTTACGATAATTTTGAGAACAATTCATGTAGAGTCAGTTGTTTAATTTAAATCTAGATTGAATCTTTGGGTATCTTAAGCTTGAATTCATCTGTGTAGGTCATCATATCTATTCAAAGGATGCTGTATGACTGCTTTGGCGGATCTATAGGCAACGGTTGAATTTGATGGCGAAATTTGACCGATGAAATAGATGTATTTTTTGCAAAATACTACAAGACTTTTATGGCAGAACTTGTAGTATAAAAATGATTTTATTGAGTTTAATTGGCTATGTCACAAATTGATGTATTGGTGCCGTTAAAGGATATTACGGTAGATCGGGCGGAAGTGCTTTCGATTAAGCGGAATGACCTTGTGCCATTACTGACCGATCAATATCGTCTAAATCATTATGCAGATCAATTAATTCAAGCACAGTCGGTGCTGCTAGACGGTGTTGACCCTCAATTGACGAAACAACTTAGTCAAACTATTGAACAGTTGATTCAAGCTCTAGCCAATTCAAAAAAATATTTAAAAACACGCAAATTTAATGCCCTGCAAAAATGGTTAGGCATCGATTTGGAATATGGGTCCGGACAAGTTGAATATTATAAAAATCTAGATCAATTACTTGATCGGGCAAATCATCTGAGCCAAAAGTTACAGTTAGAAATTCAAAAGTCCCAAGCACGTTTTAATCAATTGCAGGGTTTACGTGAGCAAATGGCGCGCTATATCGTCGCGGCTGAAGAGTTCTTGGTGGAATACCCACAGTTTGTGAAAAATCAGCATCCGCTTGACAACTTTGCAGAACGTTTATCGAAAAAGGTGAATACGTTGCAAACCTTACAAGCCAGTAATGATATTGCGATTACGCAAATGCAGCTTTCTCAGCAGCTTTCTTTTGAATTATTAGATCGATATAAGGAAGCTCAGCAGGTGTTGATTCCCGCATGGCAATATCATGTGAAACAAAGTCGTCAAAGTAACTCGACAAGTTCATTGGAAAAGCTTGATAATAGCCGTGAAAATTTGATTAAAACTTTAAAAAAATCATTAGAGAATTCCTCTAAGTCTTAGAAATATAAGGTGAGTTATGACCGATTTAGATGCCAAAAATTTACCCGTTGAAGTAAGTAAAGAATTGACTGAAGAAAAATTTCAGCAACTCAATTTGCAGGAAATTGGCTTACAAACTTCCGATTTTCACGAAGTCGAAGCTGCACGTAAGGAATTGGCAGATTTAAGTCATAATAGTGTTGCTGAATATGGTAAAAACATTGCCACCAAGACGTCGACCTATACCGATGAATTATTAAATTTGGTGCAAAATAAAGATCTAGATGCGACAGGTCAAAAGCTCAATCAGGTGGTACAAGTCGCACAGCAATTGAATACCACGAGCATTTTAAATAAATCTAAAAGCTCAGGATTTTTTGGTGGTTTACTGAGTAAATTTAAAGGTGCCAAGCAAAGTTTTGATCAGCACTTTAATACCACCAAAGAGCAAATTGATGCTTTGGTTAAAGAAATTGAAACTTCGCAAAATGGCTTAAAAGCGCGTGTAAATACATTAGATAAAATGTTTGAAGGCGTGCAAGACGAATATAAACAATTAGGGGTGTATATCGCCGCAGGTAAGTTGAAAGAGCAGGAAATCCAACAGGAAATTGCAAGTTTAACTACCCAAGTTCAAGATCAAACCACTACGCAAAAAATCTATGACCTCAACCATTTGGCCAATAATCTTGAAAAACGTGTGAGTGATTTACAGATCTTGCAACAGTCTGCGATGCAGACCTTGCCGATGATTCGTATTATTCAATCCAACAATTTGATGTTGGTCGATAAGTTTTATGCAATTAAAAACATCACCTTACCGGCTTGGAAAAACCAAATTAGCTTGGCGATTTCATTGCAAGAACAAAAGAACAGCGTGCAATTGGCAAATAGCATTGATGATGCGACCAATGACCTGTTAAAACGCAATGCAGATTTGTTACATCAAAATTCTGTCGATACAGCAAAAGCCAATCAGCGTTCAGTGATTGATATCGAAACACTTGAACATGTGCAAAATACCCTCATTAAAACCGTTAATGATGTGATTCAAATTCAGAAAGAAGGTATACAAAAGCGTGAAGAAGCGACGACACGTATTCGTGCCTTACAAAACAATTTGAATCATTTGGTGATTGAATCGAGTGGTTCAAACCCTTCTTCATAAGCTTTGAGGGAGGTGAAAATATAATTTGAAGGAGTATGTCTTTGCCTCCCATTGATGAATATGCGCTAAATCCGCAGCAACTGGAATCTGGGCTTCAAACCATTAAGAAGCGTCAACGCAATTTGACGTTATTGACCTTAACCAGTGTTTCTGTGCTGATCGTTTCGGCTGTGATGCTGTTTATTCAGCATGATATGGTCTATAGTTTTTTTGGCCTAAGTTCTAGCGTACAGCAACTGCATATCCCTGTTAGTGCAGGTGATTTGGCATATCAACTCGGTGAGTCCTCCGACTATTTTTCAAATTTTCTATCCTTTATTGGTTGGTTATTTCTCAAACTCATCGTTTCATTTATTGGCGCATTTTTCTTGGTTGGATTTCTAAAGAAATTTCAATTTTTTAGAATTCGCTTCCAATCTTTTGTATTGAAATTTGTCGGCTGGATTTTATCGTTTATTGTGCTTTGGTCAGGCTTAACTTATGTGCAATATGACCTTAATCATGATGACCGTGCAGCAGATCAAAAATTGGTACATTATGAAAAAAATATTCAAGAAAGCCAGCTAGCTTTCGAGATGGAAGATGCACAATTGGAAAAACCTGTGCAAGCCTATTTACTTGCACAAGCTGCTTTGATGCATAAGCCTGTAGATCGTGCGACAGCCATTCCCTTGGTGCAATCTTTAATCAATGCCGAGCAACAAAATCCAGCAAAATTCCGTGAATATGGTTTTCAGCCTGAACAGCTCTGGGCGATGCAAAATCAGCTATTTGATAAAACTATGACACCGATGGCGCAAAGTGTGGAAAAACAAGTTCAGCAAGCCAATGTGGTTGAAGTTGTTGTACGTTGGGTGTTGATCGTCGTGATGGTACTCACGCTGGTTTTGAGCTTAATTTTGTATCTGCTTTCGCAGCAGTTCAAATCACGGATAAATCGAATTGAGCAGGGACTTCATTAACAGGCCTATTTTCTTTTTAGATCATTGCATTGCTCAGAATAAAAATCCCCATCACATTGTATGGGGATTTTTGATCTTGGGTAGATTAACTTGCGCGATGAAACAGTTGTCGAAGTTCCTGTGTAGAAAAAGTCTGATCATTCACTTCGCCATCCACAAGGTAAAAAGGAATGGGGTGCTGTCCCTTTGATTTTACATATTGTGTAATTTCATGCTGACGGTCTGCAATATCTTTATGTTGAATTGAGCGCAGTACTTTTGAGCCATCTAAACCAATGCCTTCAATGATGCTTTTTAAAACCTGAATATCAGCAATATTTTGACCGTGTGCAAATAATGCATGGAATAAGGCTTGAGTCAGGGCATATTGATCCAGAATATTGTCCAAGGCCAAAATACCTTGATGAGCCAGTTGACTGTTTGGCATACGTTTCATGTGCTCAATATTGATAATCACATCTTCGCTATAAGCGGCAAACTTTGTTATTTCGAGTTTTCGATTTGCTGCACTTGAGCCATACTTATTGGTTAAATACTGCAGCACATCTAAGCCTTGTTCAGGAATTTCAGGAACGCGTTGAATCGACAATAGCTCTACACGGGTTGCTGTATGTTCATTCCAGTTTTGTTTTAACTTTTGAAATCCGACATAACTCATGGGATAAACAATATCAAAGACAAATTCAATTTTCATTATTTTCCTCACTGTTGATTTTATACTTGTAGATCGATGGCTGATTGATGCAAGGGATTGATTGTGGCTTTATTGATGGAACTCAAAAGCAGTCAAATCATCTGATATTTCCTTTGATTTAAAGCCGACTTGCTGAAATGAAACTTAAAGCTTTATAAAGATTTTGTAATTGATCAGGTCGTGCGTATGTCTTGCATAGGCTTGGTGTAATTTCAATAAAAAAGAAAAAAATGAGGGATTTATCACGATATATGTGTACGAAGTAAATCAATTTAATGTTATTATACGTATATATATTTATGATTTAGAAAGAAATTCAATCATTTGATTTGTAAAACCGATTAATTTTATAAAAACAAACCGTTTCACCTATTTAATGGTTTGTTCTATCATTCTCTCATCAAATAAATTTACTCCTCTGGAGACGTTAGCAATGTTAGATCAAAATACTTCTGCTCAATTAAAAACCTTACTTGAACGCCTTGAAGGCCCGATTGAAATCGTCGCGACTTTAAACGGCACAGACAAATCAGACAAAATTAAAGAATTGGTAACTGAAGTTGCTGCTTTATCTGATTTAGTGACTGCACGTTTTGACGGTAACAACAGCCGTGCGCCAAGCTTTGGCATTGCAAAAGCAGGTGAAACACCACGCGTATTCTTCGCAGGTCTACCGATGGGCCACGAATTCACATCTTTGATTCTAGCTTTGCTACAAACTTCAGGTTATGCACCGAAAGTTTCTGACGAAGTACTGAACACTATCAAAGGTCTAGGTCTTAAAACTGACTTTGATGTGTTTGTATCTTTAAGCTGCCATAACTGTCCTGACGTGGTTCAAGCACTTAACTTGATCGCAATTTACAACCCGGGTACAACTGCAACCATGATTGATGGTGCATTCTTCCAAGAAGAAGTGGAAGAACGCAAAATCATGGCTGTACCAATGGTATTCCAAGACGGCAACCACATCGGTCAAGGTCGTATGACCTTGGAAGAAATCATTGCTAAATTAGACACCAACTCTGCCGCAAAAGATGCTGAAAAGTTAAATGCCAAAGAAGCCTTTGATGTTCTTGTGATTGGTGGCGGCCCTGCGGGGAATACTTCTGCAATCTATGCAGCACGTAAAGGCATTAAAACAGGTATCGTGGCTGAACGCATGGGCGGTCAGGTCATGGATACGATGGACATTGAAAACTTCACGTCGATTCAAAAGACTCAAGGTCCTAAGTTTGCTGCTGAAATGGAAGCACATGTACGTGAGTACGGTGTGGACATTATGAACTTGCAACGTGTATCTGACATCAAAGGTGCTGACCAAACAGCTAATGGCTTAGTTGAAGTGACTTTAGAGAATGGTGCAAAACTTGAATCTAAAACAGTGATTCTTTCAACAGGTGCACGTTGGAGAGAAATGAACGTTCCGGGTGAACAAGAATACCGTACACGTGGTGTTGCATACTGCCCACACTGTGACGGTCCATTGTTTAAAGGTAAACGTGTTGCGGTGATTGGTGGTGGTAACTCAGGTGTCGAAGCGGCGATTGACCTTGCAGGTATTGTGGAACATGTAACACTTGTTGAATTTGATACCAAACTTCGTGCTGACCAAGTCCTTCAAGACAAGTTAAACAGCTTACCGAATACCACTGTGATCATGAATGCATTATCTACAGAAGTGGTTGGTGATGGTTCACAAGTGACTGCACTGAACTACAAAGACCGTGCAACTGATGAAATCAAAACGATTGAATTGGCAGGTATCTTTGTACAAATCGGTTTGTTACCAAACACTGATTTCTTAAAAGAAACAGCAGTTGAACTTTCAAACCGTGGTGAGATCGTAATTAACGAACGTAACGAAACCAATGTAAAAGGTGTATTTGCTGCCGGTGACTGTACAACAGTACCTTACAAACAAATCATCATTGCAACAGGTGAAGGCGCGAAAGCTTCATTGTCTGCTTTTGATTACATCATCCGTTCGGGTCAATAAAAGAAAGGCCAGTGTGTTTCGAGAAACACGCTGGCCGCGCTGAATGTTGTCATTTGAATATTATTTTTCTTAATATTCTCGTTTTACAGGAACTTTGGATGCTAACACCGGAGTTCCTTTTTTTGTCTGCAAAATTAGGATTCAAAAATGTCCCCACACATTTTGAATCCTATTCGTTGCCCAGCTATTTTTGTTTTACAACCTTATTTTTATACTTTCCCCAAGGTTGTTTCTCTATAAAATATAAAGCGGAGTATGCAATTAATATACCAATCACATCACGAATTTAAGATTTAAATAAATTCAAACCTTTAAACTTCTCCATTAACTGCTCATCTGTCTCCATGTATTCAGGATGAGGCACAATGCACTCAATCGGACAAACTGAAACACAAGTTTGGTGCGCATAGAAACCGACGCATTCAGTACAACGTGCGACATCGATTTCATAAATCTTTGAGCCTTCATAAATGGCATCATTGGGACATTCAGGTAGACACATGTCACAATTGATGCATTTGTCTGTAATCAACAAAGCCATAAAGTAAACTCAAGCCTGATAAGCTAAAGTTGAAGCCGAAATATCCACTGTCGAATTGGGTAAGTTACGAATCAGTAAGGCGTATCGCATATCCACATCGGCAGGTACAGGAATATCCACGATATGACCTGAACCTTTGGCATCGTCAATTAGATTACCTTTTTTATCTTTCATTTCAGTTAAAACGAAGGTGATGTTGCCTGAAGTGGTCATCAGTTCTAAAGAATCACCTACAACAAAACGGTTTTTCACTTCGATTTTAAGAGAGTCACCATTGCGTTCTAAGACTTCACCTACAAACTGTTGATGATCAAAACGTGAAGAGCCGGTTTCATAGTTTTGATATTCACTATGTACATGGCGGCGTAGAAAACCTTCGGTATAACCACGGTTCGCAAGACCTTCAAGCTGAGACATGAGAGCAGGGTCAAATGGTTTACCAGAAAGGGCATCATCTATGGCTTTACGATAAATTTGAGCGGTACGCGCACAGTAGAAATAAGACTTGGTACGGCCTTCAATTTTTAAAGAATGAATGCCCATTTTGGTTAAACGGTCTACATGCTGTACAGCACGCAAGTCTTTCGAGTTCATGAAATAAGTGCCATGTTCATCTTCTTCGGCAGCAAACATGTCTTCTTCATTGCGTTGTAATAAAACCGGCTCGCCGAATTGGTGTTGTTCTAGGGCGTGTTGCTCATCGGCATTTTTATTATTGCAGCATGATGATTCTTTAATTTGTGTGACTGGAATAACATCACCAGTTTCATCTTCAACTGCATCGTGAATTTTATAATCCCAACGGCATGCATTGGTACATGCACCTTGGTTTGCATCACGTTTATTCATATAGCCAGAAAGTAAGCAACGACCGGAGTAAGCCATACATAATGCACCGTGTACGAAAACTTCAATTTCCATATCAGGTACATTGTGTTTAATTTCTTCAATTTCTTCGATTGATAATTCACGTGACAGAATGACACGTGTCAGTCCCATATTTTTCCAAAATTTAACCGTTGCCCAGTTCACCGCATTGGCTTGGACAGACAAATGAATGGACACTTCTGGAAAATGTTCACGCACCATCATGATCAGACCGGGGTCAGACATGATTAGCGCATCAGGATCCATGGCAACCACAGGCTCAAGGTCACGGATGAAATTTTTCAGTTTTGAGTTATGCGGTTGGATATTCACCACCACATAAAACTTTTTACCTAAGGCATGAGCTTCTTCAATGCCAATTTTTAAATTGTCATGGTCGAAAGCATTATTGCGCACACGTAAGCTATATCGCGGCTGACCTGCATACACGGCATCTGCGCCATAAGCAAAAGCGTAGCGCATATTTTTTAATGAGCCAGCAGGTGAGAGGAGTTCGGTTACGTGTTGAATCGTCATGTCAATAAAGGCATAAAAAATTTATGGCTTTATTGTAGTGATCTAAAAAAAGGATTCAACCAAGTATTTTAGTTGGGTTTTCAAGATATTTCGTTTTCCAAATGTTTTAAAATTTGGCAATCATTAATTTGACTGGTTTCATTACAACTAGCACGGAGCTTACTTAACTGTATTTTAAAATTTTCTAATTCTTTAATTTTTTCAGAAACTTGACGAATGTGATTATCAATTAATTCATTCACAGCATGACAGCTTTGCGTAGGGGATTGCTCAAGTTCAAGCAGGGTTTGAATCTCGGTGAGAGAAATATCGAGGTTTCGACAGCGCTTAATAAAAACCAAACGTTTGTACATTTCTTCATCATAATAGCGATAATTGTTGTCTGCGCGGAAGCTAGGTTTCAGCAGTTTTTTCTTTTCATAAAAGCGAATACTGTCAACGCTTACCCCAGCTTTGGTGGACAATTCTTTAATCAAATAATGTTTTTGTACGTTCATGCTTGACCTTGGAGTGAGTCCATAGTTTTGAATAAGAATAATACAAATCCATTGATTTTTAAATTGGAGCATATTTATGGCATGTACATGTAGTCATGAGCCAGCACCAAGCAAACCCAACAGTAAATTTCGTATTGCACTTTGGATTGCCCTAATCATTAACGCCATAATGTTTTTGGTAGAGCTGATTGGTGGGGCTTATGCACATTCTTCTGCGCTTTGGGCGGACTCGTTAGATTTCTTTGGTGATGCCGTAAATTATGGGGTTTCATTAGCCGTACTTGGCGCCAGTTTATATTGGCGTGCAACAGTTGCCTTGGTGAAAGGTTTTGTTATGGCAGCGTTTGGGATCGTGGTCATTGCCAAAGTGCTCTATGCCTATGCCAATGGGATCGCTCCTGAACCGATCACCATGGGGCTGATTGGTATTTTGGCTCTAGTTGCTAATGTCATTTGTGCATATGTTTTATATGCCTTCCGAGAAGGTGACTCCAATATGCAATCCGTTTGGCTATGTAGCCGTAATGATGCGATTGGTAATGTCGCGGTGATCTTGGCGGCTGTTGGGGTATTTGGTACAGGCAGTCTATGGCCAGATTTGATCGTGGCGGCAATCATGGCGATCTTAGGTTTAACGGGTGGTTATCAGGTGATTCGAAAAGCACTGCAAGAGCGTAAGCAAAAAGATATTCTGAGTACCCCTTGCTCTTAAAATACTTACTCTTAAATCCACCGTTAATGGCATTCATTTTATCCATGTTTTTAACGCAGATGAATAGTCGTTAAATCACTAGTTGAAATTAAAATAGCAGTCAGTTTTATACGAAATTTTCCTGACTGCTAATTTGATAAATCTTCTGAAATCAGACTGTATTTAATGGGGTGCTGAGGTTTTATCTACAGACTCCAGTTAAGTTATGCTTTACAATAGCGCGCGAAAATCATGTTTAAAAATTAGGTTTTCTACCTTAAAAGCTTTATGTTTAGGCTCCATTGGTGCATCAGGTAAATTAAATGTCGAAAAAGCAAGACATCATTAACGTTGCGCTCCAACTCTTCAATTCTTATAGCTATAACTCGATTGGTATAGATCGAATTATTGGGGAATCGGGCGTTGCTAAAATGACGTTTTATAAATATTTCCCCTCTAAAGCCAAATTAATTGAAGAATGTCTCGTGATTCGAAATCTTAATTTACAGGAATCACTTGAAGCTACTATTGCAAAATGTGATCCAGAAGACCATCTTTCGCATATTAAAACCATTTTTGCTTGGTACGATGCTTGGTTTCGTACTGCAGATTTCAATGGTTGTATGTTTCAAAAAGCAGTAGAAGAAATATCTAAAGTTTATCCGTCTTCATTGCAACCTGCGATTGACTATAAAGAGTGGCTTAAATCAAAACTAAGTACTGCCTTACAAAATCTGGGCATTCAGCAAACTGAACAACTAGCTGCATTTCTGAGTAGTATTTTGGATGGCATGACCATCCAAGCCCAAATTGACTCCAACCAAGTGCATTTAGCAGATTATTGGAAGCGAGTTGAAACCTTAATTCGTTTGGAATTGACCGCTTAAATTTGTTTGTAGGCATCTAGGTTTTAAATCTAGCGACGACTTATTTGTATTGATTAACCATCAATTTTTTTCAAATACTTTAAGATTCTAAGAAAATAAAAAGCGCGATTATTTGGGGTAATCGCGCTTTGCTGACAATTGTGCGTTCAAATCATTCACTTTGTTAGCTTAAGTCAATGATTTGATTTTCGAACGTTTTATACGTTTTCTCTCATTTATATTTTTACCCTCTGAATGCTAAATTCATTCGGTTTTTGCAGCAAAATAGACAGACTTGTCTGTTTTTTTGAATTATAGGGGATCTTAGGTGAATTACAAGACAGGAAAGAAAGGGTTGTGTGTTTTTTAATCTGACTTGAGTTTAAATTAATCTACTATTTTTAAAGATAATATTAAAAAATTAATCATTAAGCTCGGTGCTAATTAGACGATAAACTATTTTTACACTTGTGTGAATGACGTTGCTTGTTGGATGCAAGTGCATGGTCTAAGACCATTTGGTGAATATTTTATATGCAAGAAGTATTTAGTGAGTGGGTTCTCAGCTTTTTAGTTTTAAGTGAATTTTTGAATCGTGGATTTTACATAACGAAACATCTTCTATGGTTTTAAGCATTAAGTTTATTGATGAATTTGACTAAACTAGCAGCAAAATTATTTCCATGATTACAATTTAGAATTTTTATTATGTTAGGCAAAATATTTGCTGTATTAGAACAATTGGGTCTATCCGCCCAAAAACGTGCCATTCATGTGCAATTTTCCAACCCTGCGTTGAATGATGAGCTTTTTATTCAACGTATTGATGGGGAGCATGTCTTAAACCAAGGCGTGCAAGCGACTTTGATTTGCCTATCTACTAATGCACTTATTCCACTAAAACAATTTATTGGCGCACAAGTTGCCGTTGATCAAGTGACTGATCAGGGCGAACTCTTCCGTACTACGGGTATTATTACAGAGGCGGCTCAAGGGCAGAGTGACGGTTCACTCACCCTATATAAACTCACTTTAGAAGATGCAACTTCACTGTGGCATAAACGCCGCAACAGCCGTGTGTTTATGAACAAATCTGTTCGCGATGTTAGTGAAACAATCTTCAAAGAATGGCAAAGCAAAAGTCCGCTCTTTGCTGCCAGTCTAACGCTTGATCTAAGCGGTTTAAGCCAAAACTATGATGTACGACCTTTCATCATGCAGTCGAATGAAAGCGATTATGACTTTTTAACGCGACTTTGGCGCAGTGAAGGCATCAACTGGCTCATCGATGAAGCGCAGCTGAAAGTGCCACCTTCCTCAGCCCCAATTGAAAAACAAAAACTTCGCCTGATTGATGACAATAGCCAATATCAAGCACTCAGCCGTCGTAGCATCCGCTTTCATCGCTCTAGCGCCACAGAAAAACAAGACAGCATCACCAGCTTGATCGGTGAGCGTAGCATTCAACCGACTGCGGTCCATGTGCAGCGCTGGCAAGCCGATGGACTCAGCCAAGAAGAAGGCGCAGGTTCAGTTCAAAGTAAACATCAGCATAGCCAAAGCCAAGACAATGCCAGTTTAAGTTTGGAACAAGCATGGCATATCAGCCCTGCATGGATGCAAGATTTAAAAGGTGAAGATCAAGCCACTGCTTCATCCAACAGCCAAATTGAAAAATTGAATCAAAACCTTACGCGCTATCACGAGCTACAATCGAAAAAATTCAGTGCACAATCGACCGTGCGTGATACACAAGTCGGTTATTGGTTTGAATTGAATGAACACCCTGAAATTGATCAACACAGCGGTGCAGACAAACAATTTTTAATTACAGAAAAGAAATTCTATAACCAAAATAACTTACCCAAAGACCTTACTGAACAAGTCAATCAACTGATTGAACAAAGTCAGTGGAACATTAAACCGATCCATGAACAGGCCGAGCGTCAGGCCAATCAGCTCACATTACAACGCCGCAATATTGCGACGGTTCCTGAATATAACCCACTCGAACACCGTCCAAGCACCCATCCGCAACGTGCTAAAGTCGTTGGTCCAAGCGGTGAAGAAATTCATGTCGATGAATGGGGACGTATCAAAGTCCGCTTCTTATTTACCCGTGGTAATGACCACAGCCATGATGGCGGTGCAGGCAGCAATGACAATGATACGGACTCTGCATGGGTAGATGTACTTACTCCATGGGCAGGCGAAGGCTATGGCGCACGCTTCTTACCGCGCATTAATGAAATCGTGGTCATCGATTTCTTTGACGGTAATATCGACCGACCATTTGTAGTGGGGCGCATACATGAGGCACAGCGCAGTCCAACCCAATTTGATGGTAAAGGCAAACTGCCCGACACCAAAAAACTGGCTGGAATAAAAAGTAAGGAAGTCCAAGGTGAAGGCTTTGGACAACTGCGCTTTGATGACACCACAGGACAAATCTCAACACAATTACAAAGTACCCATGGTGCCACCCAGCTCAACCTCGGTAACCTCAGTCATCCCAAAGAAACCGCAGAAAGTGAGGGAAGAGGCGAAGGCTTTGAGCTGAGAACCGATCAATGGGGTGCTATTCGAGCTGGTAAGGGATTATTGATTAGTTCTGCGAGTCAAGAAAACGCCAAAGATATACAATTAAATATAAAAGAGTTGTTAACGCAATTAAATGAATCTATAGAAAAACTCAAAAGTTTAGAAAAAATGCTCGAGTAAGTAAGGCTTTCCAAGATGAAAACTATCAAATTAGTAATGATTTGATTGCTCAAGTAGAAAATAGTCTAGAAAAGTTTGAGCATCCTAATATTCTGCTTAGTACTCCTCAGGATTTTGTTTCTGTAAGTCAAAAAAACCAAACTCATGTTGCTAAAGAAAATATAAAAATTATATCGGGTCAACAGTTAGATATAAATTCAAATGGTGAGTTTACTGCTCATGCTGCGAAGGGATTAAGCTTTTATACTCAAGAAAAAGGTATAAATATTGTAGCGGCTCAAGGTGAAATTAAAGTTCATGCGCAAAATGATCAAATTGATCTAGCATCTCTCAAGGATTTTAAGATCATGAGTACTGAGAATTCCATTACGATTGCAGCCAAAAAAGAAATTATGCTGACTTGTGGTGGGGGGTACATAAAAATAAAGACTGACGGTTCTATTGATATTAATAGTCCTGGGCTCGTTGAGGTTAGGTCTGCTCAAGCACAATTTGTCAAAGGTACACGTCATAATTTCCAGCTTCCTAATATTTCTACGAAAATATGTATTCCCTGTTTAATTGATGCCGCTCGAAAAGGTTTACCGTTTGTGTATAGGGAAATATAGGATGGACATATTACAGTTATCAAAGAAAATTAGTGGTGAAGAATCTAAATATAATTTCTTCCTGTTGATTGATGCAGCTAAAAATTATACTTATATGCGCCATTGGCTTACTTTAAACTATGATAGAAATATCAAATATATAGGTAATTTATTCGATGGAACTGTTGATGATTCTACACCATTAGAATTTTCCCCTTTATTGTTGAATTTAAATAAACTAAATAATCAAAAATTTATTAATGAACTTGTTATAGAAGAAAATTTAGGAATGTTTTCGATATTGAAAACAAATCTATCGAACCAAGAATTGATCAAACATTTTCAGCCATTCTTACAAGCAGAATTACCATCCGGCGAATTAGCATTGTTCAGATTTTATGATCCTTCAGTTATCAAATCATTAAATCGACTATTAGATAAAAAAAATTTAGATATTCTGTTAGAACCTATTGATGGTTGGTGGTATCAAGAAGTATCTGGTGATTTCAAGTTATTGGAGAGGATTTAGAATGGTTATCGAATTTACTAAAGAACAGCTTGAGGAATTTTCTGCAGATCGTGAAGAAAGTCTAGCCTTGTGGAACTGGAATCGGCTAAAAAACACTTATAGTGAACTGGCGATAAAGTATTTTAATAATAATGAAGATAGTGGACTAAAATTCCTGATTACTGCCCAAACAAAAATTCGAAAATATCTGGTAGGAATGGAAAATCATGCTGACTATGACAAATGGAGAGCGGCTTATGGAGAACTATGTTTTATTTTGAATAAAAATAATTTAGATGATGATCCATGGAATCGCAGTTTATTAATAAATAGATTATTTCCACCATTTCTTGCAATTGATATCTTAGCTGGAGTTTTACAAAGCTCTTTAAATTCTTCAGATAGTCAAAAATTCTATGAAGCATTGGAGAAAAAATCGTGGCAATAGCGGCTGATGCAGCAGATATTTTTGGTGGTTGGGGGACAACTGCTGAAAAAGCTGCTGAAAGAGCAGGAACTGCAGCTAAAGTAGGAGCAAGAGCAAATCCTATAGGCGTAATATTAACTGGAATATTCACTCCATCCCCATTAGGAGATGGAACAATTACAGGCATGCTCAATCAAAGAATTGATCTGGCTGAAGAGGATATCGATAATAGTCGTTCGGGTATAACTCAAGAGCAAAAAGATCAAGCATTGGCAGCAAGTAAAGCGAAATCTAAGGAACTTGAGAGATCTTGTAATAGTTCTAATAAGGAGTTTAAGAATGAACAGCATAGTGGTCGTATACAGGCGCAGAATGCAAATAGAATGATTGTGACTGCAACTGAAGCAGGTAGCGTTAGGACAAACCACCCTTTTCCACCGCCTCTAGTACTATGTAAGCAATATGCACTTTCTATGAGTATTGCCATGCTAAAATTAGAAGGTCATAGCAAACCAGATCCTAAAATAAAAAGTCCAGTTGATTATCACAAAGGTGCAACTCAAGCCTATAAAGCAATGATCGCTTGGATGGAAGCGAAGACACCATATGGAGTTTCTGTAGGTAAACATTCTTTTAGTTTTGCAGGTCGTCATTTTACTGGTGTTATTCCACCAGATTTTGATGCTAGAAGAATGGATATAGATATTTTGAAGGGCGAAATATTAAAAGGTTAAATAATGACGAATATAGAAAAGATAGTTAATTTTTTTAAGGATCACCCAAAATTTCCATTTTTACAGTGGGATAGAGAATATGACGATTATTGTAGTATGTATCTTTGTTTAAAGAATATTTTAGAAGCATACATACCAAAAGAGCAGATTACAGCTTGGTCTGCTGCAAATGAATACTCTGATTTCAGAAGAAATCCAGATGGAGAGGTATATTATCCTTTGACAATTATTAATGATGCCATCGAAATAGTAATTCACTTAGGAATTTTAAAAGAAAATAAAGATGGTTTAGTCGATGTGAATTCATCAATTCAAATTAGTAGAGATGACAGATGGGGGGATCGTTGGGAAAATAATGCACCTGAAGATGAATGGTATAATGAAGTGGCGATTATGCTTGATCTGAACAATGCTGAGTCATTAAGAAAGACAGATTTTATCTTAAAGACAATTGTTCAAAAAAAACAAACTTATCATGATTTATTAAAGTTGAAAGATGGAACTCTATAAAAAATTAAATTAATTTTTAGTTTTGAAATATAGCCAAATCCTAAAAACTATAGAACAATAGAGATATGGGATATTCAAAAGATTTTAAAGATAAAGTCATAGAAATTATGATTCGAGACGAAATGTCTGTGCGAAAAGCAGCACAGCATTTTAACATCTGTATACAGACGATTCAGAACTGGAAAAAGTCCACTACAAACAAACCTATTCCTGGCCGTCCAGCTAAAATTAGCAGAGAGCAAATAT
>NZ_VOYQ01000016.1:0-25872 GCF_013420195.1 Acinetobacter sp. YH01024 | reverse complement strand
CAAGAGCTATGCTCGCGGCAGTTTTGGATTTCAAGAAACAACGTTTCTTGCCTAAATTACGGCAAAGGCTATGCCTGTGGCTATTTAGGGAAACCTAAATATTTCTAATAAAAAAAGGACGCTTCAGCGTCCTTTTTTTTGTTTATAATTATGAAAAATACTATTTTAAAAAGAGCAAGTTAAATGTCATTGCCTACATACGATCAGTTGATGCTTCCATTAATGAAACTTTTAGCAGAACAAAAAGAGGCAATAAAATTAAGTTCTGCCACAAAAATTTTAGCTGAAAGATCTGGGTTATCTGAAGCTGATTTAAATTTAAGGCTATCTAGTGGTACAAAAACAGTATTTTATGATCGTGTTGGCTGGGCGAAAACATATTTGGTTAAAGCAGGTTTGATACAACAACCATCACGTGGTCTTTGCGAATTAAGTACTTTAGGTTGGTCTATTGATTTGTCCAGCTTATCCAATATAACTAATCAGTATTTGATGCAGTTTGAAGGGTTTTCTGATTATAAAATTGGTTCTAACCATAATAAAAATATTCAAAATCTAGTTCTAATAGAAGAGCATGCTACATCTATTCAAACAGAACATTTGACGCCTGCAGAAATAATCGAACAATCATCAAAGGAGCTTAATCAAACAATTAAAGATGAGCTATTAAATAAAATTAAAAGTAATTCACCCAAATTCTTTGAGCAATTAGTTGTCGATTTGTTGGTAATAATGGGTTATGGCGGTTCACATCAAGACGCAGCCCAAGCAATAGGTAAAACCAGTGATGGTGGCATTGACGGTATTATCAGTGAAGATCGTTTAGGTTTAGATAAAATATATATTCAAGCTAAACGTTGGGAAAATACGGTGGGGCGCCCTGACATTCAACAGTTTAAGGGAGCTTTGGCTGATCAAGTGGCGAAAAAGGGCGTATTTATTACTACTTCTTGTTTTAGTAAAGAAGCAATTGAGTCAGCAAAGAAATCAGGCATTGTTTTAATTGATGGTGACAAGCTTACATCTCTCATGATTGAATTTGGCTTGGGTATTCAAATTGAAAGAAGTTTCCATATTTATAAAATAGATCAAGACCGTTTTGATGAAGATAGTTTTTAAATAAACTTAAAGGACGCTTCAGCGTCCTTTTTTTATATCTCAACATTCTATTTATAAACAATTGACCAACTACTATCGCTTTCATTATTCGGTTCAGCTTTGGGCTTTGCTTTATGGGTAAAGCTTTGCCAAGACTTTGTCGATTTACGTTCGGGTTTCATGCTTGAATCATAGCGCTCTACACGGTTACGGCCATTTTCTTTTGCCTGATACAGCGCAATATCAGCTTGCTTAATCAGTTCAGTTAAATTTTGTTTATGTGATTTAAGCTGTGAAACACCAATGGAAACGGTAAATTGGATCGGGTGATTTGCGACATTCAGCAAAGATTGATTTTGAAGCGTTAAACGAATACGTTCTGCGATTAACATTGCATCCTGTATTTGCGTTTCAGACAGCAGCACAATAAATTCTTCACCACCAAAACGAGCCAAGACATCTTTTTGGCGCATTTCTTTGCGGGTGGTTTCAGCGATACATTGCAGTACCTGATCACCAACATCATGCCCGTAATTATCATTAATATGTTTAAAATGATCGACATCAAACATCAATAAGCAAGTACTTGCAGGCGTTGGCCATTCATGGATGCGATGCTCAGCCAACTGAACAAACTGACGACGGTTATATAACTGGGTGAGCTCATCTGTATGCGCTAGATTTTTCAGCGTATGCATATTCCAGTCGTCAAGTAGGGTACGTAAAAAATGACGACGTGCATTGAGTGTATTGTTCCAACTCATATGCAGGCTGATCATCCAAACAGGAATAGACACCACCACAAAAATCAGTGCTTCTTGCCATGATAAAAGCTGACTCACCGCAAAATATACCAATAGCGAAATGAGGCCCGAACAATACAAGGCGGGCTTAAATTGTGTTTGTACGCAGACATTGGCAATCAAGATAAAGATCGCTGCACCATAGATATAGGACGAGACCATTGGGCTATTTGAAGCCAGTAATAAGCCAATCCAAATCGCGGTGCTACAGACTGTCCCAATCGGTAAGATCATGTCGAGCACACGAATATCTTTTTTGTATTTAAACAGATAGAAGCTGACCAATAGGGCAGCAATAATCATGGCCACTCGAGAAAGACCTGACCAAAAGAACATGTCAGGGATAATAAAAATGTCAGCAAAAAAATAAAGAAGAAACGTAATCTGCGCCATATAGTTCACTTGACGTAAATAAGGTAACTGATGGGCATACTGATGTTGTAGAAAATAGTTTCTAAACTGCGTAGGAATACGTGCAAAAGGATCTGCAATGGCTTGTTCAATCTCGGCACGATTGGCAAGATCACACTCAGAAAGTTTCAAAGTATGAGTATGATTTTTACGAACTTCCTGAGCAGACGAATTAGTCCGAGAACTCATTCGTACATCAACAGACATGTCCCTTCTCCATAAATGGCTTAGGACAAATTATGAACAAAAAACACACAAAAATATCTACCTGAAACTAGGGATTTTTCGAATGAATGATAAAAAATCGTCTGATGAATGTTACAAAATATATTATTAACTTGCTGTTTTATAAGTTGAAATTTGATTGCGTCCTGCAGATTTTGCTTGATAAAGTGCCTGGTCGGCCATGCGAATGACACTTTGTAAATCTCGGTTCTTTTGACCAAATTCGGCAACACCAATTGAAACGGTAAATTTAAGTTTTTGTAGTGTATCAAGTTCTAAATAATCATCGGCTATTGCCCGTCGTAGGCGTTCGGCAATATCTTGAGCCTGACGCAGGTGTGTCTGCGGTAAAAGAATAATAAATTCTTCACCGCCGAAGCGGGCAATGATGTCTTGGCTACGTAAGGTATGTCGGCACGTTTCTGCAATTTGTTGTAAAACATGGTCACCAATATAGTGTCCAAACTGATCATTAATATTTTTAAATTTGTCGACATCAAAAATCAGTAATGAAAGTGCCTGCAACAGTTTGGACTGATGATGAATATGATAATTGGCAAGTTGAATAAATTGACGCCGATTGTTTAAGCCAGTCAGCACATCGGTATGCGCCATAATATTGAGCGCTTCACGGTTCAACTGATCGAGTTTACTGTGTAAAAAAACAATTCTGGATTTTTGTGTTGAATTCCAACTGATATACAAACTAAATAACAACACGGGAGAATAGATCAAGATAAACAGTTGCAGTTGATGGATATCGCCAGAAACGGCGAAATACACCCCAATCAGCAAGATTAGACTGATACACAGAGAAATGAGCACAGCAGCTTTAAAGCGGATTTGTACACATAAATTGGCTAGTACAATAAAAACCAAAGATGCATATAAATAGATCGGCACATCGGGACTATTGGATAAATTGAGTAGACTAAACCACAGCGCAGAAGCACCAACGATCGATAGGGGAAGCATCAAGTCGAAGAGTAAAATGCTCTTACTATATGTATAAATGCCCCATGTGATGCCCATCATCAGTAAGGTATAGGCCGTTTTTAAGCCTATCGCGAGCAAACCCACATCGGGCAACATAAACCAATCCGCGATGGCATAAGAGAGATAGGCCAATTGAGCCACGATGTTGACTTGCAAAAAGAATTTAAAAAGTTGACGACGATGGTAGTGGAAAAATTCTTGACGAAATTGAGCAGGAACGCGAACAAAGGTTCCTTTCAAGGCTTTTTGGATCAGTGCACGTGATTCTTTCTTATACTCATTGATCATGCAAGATTACCGACAGGTGAGCATGGTTTGTATGTAAATTTATGTAACTAAAATAATCTATATTATTCTTATTTAAAATTAAACACGTTATTTCAATGATTTGTGAATTATTTGGTATTGTTTGGTTAAAAGTGAGTGTTAATTTGTGTTACTTAGATTTACATTTCACGTGATTTTAACAAGTAATTTTGCATTGGGTTTGTCTAAAGAAGCATCGATAACTGTTATGCTATATGTCATATTAGGCAACAAAAAAACGATTGTCCTATCTCTGTGATTCAGCGTATTAATGACAGCTGAAGAAGATTGAGTTAATGCAGATATAATGGAAAAAAATGCATAGGTCTAGCCGATAGTCCTTGCATCGGCTTAGCCAAATTTAGGGTAAGAATATGACCAATACCAATTACACAGAAATATCTCATTCCGACGATTGTGAAAAATACGTCAATCAGTTCATTCAAGAATTTCCACTGCGCCGTGCTGAAATTGGTCAAGGCACAGTGATAAAACGTGCTTTACCGAGTCGGCATAAACGGATGATTGGTGCATGGTGTTTCCTTGACCATGCCGGTCCAGTGCATTTTCCTCAAGGTGATGGCTTAGATGTTGGGCCGCATCCACATATTGGTTTGCAAACATTTACATGGATGATTGATGGCACCATGATGCATACCGACAGTTTGGGCACACATCAGTTAATTCAGCCCAAACAAGTCAATCTCATGACAGCGGGTTATGGTATTTCGCATACTGAGGTTGCTCCAGAGTCTGAAACACAAATGCATGCTGCGCAGCTTTGGATTGCATTGCCAGATGACAAAATCAATATGGCGCCCCAGTTTGACCATTACCCAGAATTGCCTGTGGTGACACAAGACGGGATTGAATTGACGGTCTTGGTCGGTGAATTTTTACAGACTAAATCGCCGGTAAAAGTACATAGTGAATTATTGGGTGTCGATCTGCGTAGTTCGGAAAGTCAAAGTACCGTCTTGCCGCTCAATCCAAAATTTGAATATGGCTTTATGGCCCTCGAAGGGACTGCCAGTATCAATGGTCACGAGCTAAATGAAGACAATATGGTGGTACTTGAGCCGGGCTTAACCCAAGTCAAAATTGACCTACATGCAGGTGGCCGTGTTTTATTATTAGGAGGTGAACCTTTTGAATCACCGATTCTGCTGTGGTGGAATTTTGTGGGGCGCACACAAGAAGAATTGAATATTGCCCGTGAGCAGTGGATTAATCAGGACGAACGCTTTGGCTCTATTCCAGACTATGATGGTCCACGACTAGAAGCACCGGCTTTCCCTGATAAAATGCGTCCATCACGTTAACTTAAAAATAAAAATGAACAGCCGTACCTGTGGTGAAAATGGTGCGGCATAACCATGAGGGAGTCATTATGGGTATCGTCGCAACGGCAACAGTAAACACCTTAATAGGAGATGAACCCATGCGGGTGCTACATCATCTAGAAAAATCTCGTTCATTTCGTATTTTATGGGCAATGCAGGAATTAGGACTGGATTATCAGGTTCAGTTTTATCTGCGCCAGCCAAATTTGTCTGCTCCCCCTGAGCTTAAAGCCATCCATCCTTTAGGGAAGTCGCCCATATTGCAGGATGATGGACTGGTCTTGGTAGAATCTGCAGCGATCTTGGAGTATTTACAAGAGAAGTATGATCGGCATGATTTTTTTGCAGCCAAGGCGGAACATTCAAAACAACAATATCGCTTTTGGATGCATTATGCCGAAGGTTCTCTAATGCCGTTGTTGGTGATGCAGTTGGTCATGAGCAATGTGCCACGACATGTACCTTGGGTCATCAAACCCGTAGCTAATCGCATTTGTGATGGGGTCAAAAAAGGTTTTGTACGACCTCGCTTAAAAGAAAATATCGAGTTTTTAGAAAACCATTTAGCGGAAAATGAATATTTTGCGGGACCGTTTAGCTTTGCGGATATTCAGATGACGTTTCCATTAGAAGCCGTCATGACCCGAACGCAAGGGCGATATCCACAAATTCAGGCTTTCTTACAACGGATGCAACAGCGTCCTGCATATCGCCGTGCCAAACAACAAGAACAACAGTTGGAAGCACAGCAAGACCGGCGGGATGATTCTGCTTAGCTCACGTGATACAAGCGTTCTTTAGGGAAGACCACCTTAAACAGTGAGCCACGATTTTCTTTGGACTCAATTTCAAGGTGTGCCTGATGTTGCATTAAAACGTGTTTTACAATGGCAAGACCTAAACCTGTGCCCCCCGTTTGGCGGCTACGGGCGCTGTCCACACGATAAAAACGTTCCGTCAAACGGGGTAAGTGTTTCGGGTCAATCCCGATACCGGTATCTTCAACAGTAAAATAACCATGCGTACCATCATCATGCCATCCAATGGTCACAGTACCGCCTTTGGGGGTGTATTTAATCGCATTGGTGATGAGGTTGCTAAAGGCACTCGCCAATTCCATATCTGATCCGATCAGGTCACAGTGACTATCAATCTCGAGATTCAGTGTATGTCCATAATCCACATTGTAAGCATGTGCATCGTCATATAGTTGGTTCATTAGGCTGGGCATTTCAATGATTTGATTTTTAGCAACTTTTTTATCATTTTCCAGACGAGATAATAATAACAAGTCATTAACCAAAGCATTCATACGGCGGGTTTGAGACTGCATTTGATCGAATGCGCGTTTCCAGCGTGGATTTAAATCTTCCTGATCGGTAAAGGTTTCGATATAACCACTTAAAACCGTGAGCGGTGTGCGTAGCTCATGTGAAATATTATCGACAAAGTCTTTACGCATCTGCTCAAGGTTATGCATACGTGTGACGTCATAGGCCACCAGTAATCGACTTTCGCGACCAAAACGGGTCAATTTCACTTGCACATAATGGTCTTCAAGTACCGATGATTTCATTTTCAAACCATCGGGTGCTAAATCGATATTGGTAAAGTATTCGATAAAACTGGGCTGTCTTAAAATACTTAAAATATTGCGCCCTTGATCGAGCTGTTGAATCCCCAAAAGCTTTTCTGCGGCAGGGTTCCACCATTCGATTTGGTGTAATTCATCAATCAATACCACCGCTTCAGCAAGTGCCACCAAGGAAGATTGAGCGCGGTCAATTAGGCCGACCATTTCAGCTTGTACGATGCGTTCTTGGCGCTGCGCACGGTATACATTAAAGAGCAAAGCCCCCCAAATGCCGTCTAAATTCGGCGGGACATCATAGGGACGGTTTGAAATCCATTCGTTGACCAAGTACAGTGAACGCATTTGCAATGCAAAGAACACTGCAAAGGCAATTAAGATGCAGATCCATAAGTACCCGATACCAAAGCCGATGAGTGCAGCAATGAGCAGGAAAAATGCCAGCAGTCTTAAATCCTGCTTGGCAAAAGTCCATAAACTGCTGTAACGGAATTTTTTATGTTCACTGGCAAGTTCAGGGACGGGATACGGTTCGTACATAGAAAATTAAAGACCTAAAATGACTAACCCATCACAGCGTCTGCACGGGTAGAGAAACGGTAACCTGTGCCACGAACAGTTTGCACATAACGATCGGCTTGGAAAGGTTCAAGAACTTTACGCAAACGACGAATATGAACGTCAATGGTACGGTCCTCAATATACACGTTTCCACCCCAAACCTGATCTAATAATTGAGCACGGGTATAGGCACGTTCAGGATGAGTCATGAAAAAGGCCAGTAGACGATATTCAGTTGGTCCCATATCTAAAATGGTGTTGCCAAAGCTGACACGTTGGCTGACTGGATCGAGGATTAAGCCATTGGCATCAATGGTTTTTTCACCACCCAATGCATTTGAGCGACGTAGCACCGCTTTAATGCGTGACACCAACTCACGGGTGGAAAAGGGTTTGGTCATGTAGTCATCTGCGCCCGCGTCTAGACCTTGAACTTTATGGTCTTCTTCACCGCGCGCAGTGAGCATGATGACTGGAATCTCTGACAAATTTTCATCGCGTTTTAAACGACGACATAGGTCTACACCACTCACGCCACCAGGCATCATCCAATCCAATAAAACCAGTGCAGGACGCTGATCCACAATCATTTGGTGCGCTTGTTTGGCATCTTCAGCTTGCTGACATTGAAAACCAGCCATATCCAGTGAAGTATGGATCATTTCCCGAATCGGGAGTTCGTCGTCGACGATTAAAATATAGTCATCTTTCACAGCGCAATACCCTATTTTATGTAAACGGTAGACCGTTTTATATTTATGACAGGCTTATTACAAAGATTAATTATGACAGTATCATTGCAAAAATGATCTTTCATTGGGGTTTAGAAAGAAATTGTGACAATTTAAATCCTGAAATATTCAACAACATGGGCTTTGCATCATGTTGTTGTCACAAAAAAATCATTCAAAAAATTGTAAAGATCAGTGTTGAGCTCAGAATTTATTTCCTGGGTTTTTCAGAAAAAGCATCCAACAAGGCCAAAAAGACCACGCTACATGACGATAAAACTTCGTCAATCGGTTGTTTATAACCACTCATGACCCAGCGAATCGCGATTTGGGTGACATAACCATTGAGACCTGTTGCGACCATTGAAATTTCGCGTTCTGAACGATCAATATTCGGCATCATGAGCATGACAAAGGCATGAATCATACGGTCAAAGCGCATCATGGTTTCATTAATCGTGGCTTGGTTATGTAGCTCTTGTACCAACATGGCATCGATGTAAATGATGCGCGCCATACGTGGATTATTTTTTAAGGTTAACAGTAAGGCGGTTAAACCCGCTTCAATCATTTTTTTAGAATCGGTTGATGCTTGCATGATGGCTTGCATCACGTTTTGTTGCAGTTCATCGATTAATTTTAAAAAAATGGTTTGGAACAGTTGCTCACTTTTCTTAAATGATTCATAAAAATAGCGTTCGGTCAGCTTGGCTTCCAAACAAATATCTTTCACAGTCACTGAAAAAAAGCCATGTGTACCATAGGCTTCTATACCGGCTTCAATCAGTTTTTCACGTCGCGCTTGCTTACGTTCACTGAGAGAAAGCCCTTTAAATTGACGTTCCTTCACATTTTTTGCCTGTTGTTGTTCTGTGTGATTTGTTGCATCTGTCATGAAAATATACGCTGAACTAAAGCAGAATTTTATCTTATTTTAGCAATAATTTCAGTTTAAACCTATGTTTAAGCATTGGCGATTTCAACAGCTTAGCACGTCCTAAGATGACATTGACAATATGTATTGTCAAAACTATATTAAGTCGACGAACTGCACACATTGGCAAATGAGATCACGCTGTGATAAAGCCAAGCGGCAGCATAAAGGAATAAGGAATCACAATGAAAAACTTCAAAAATAAAGTGGCTGCCATTACAGGTGCAGGTTCAGGTATTGGTCAGCAATTGGCAGTGCTTTTGGCGAAACAAGGCTGCCATCTGTCTTTAAGCGATGTGAATGAACAGGGTCTTGCGGCAACCGTAGACTTAGTGAAAGCCAGCAATGTACGTGTAACCACGCAAAAACTCGATGTGTCAGACCTTGCGGCAATGAAAGCATGGGCAGCACAGACCGTTAAAGATCATGGTTCGGTGAATATGATTTTTAACAATGCGGGTGTGGCATTGGGTACGACCGTTGAAGGGGCAAGCTACGAAGAACTGGAGTGGATTGTCAATATTAACTTCTGGGGTGTGGTTTATGGCACCAAAGAATTTTTACCGTATATCAAGCAAAGTGGTGAAGGCCATATCATCAATATTTCCAGCTTGTTTGGTCTAACTGCACAGCCAACACAGTCGGCATATAATGCCACTAAATTTGCAGTACGTGGCTTTACCGAATCTTTACGCCAAGAATTGGATATTGAAAACTGTGGCGTGAGTGCGCTATGTGTACATCCGGGCGGGATTCGTACCAATATTGCCAATGCCGCAAAAATGAATGACAGCTTGAAAAGTTTAGGCATGAACCCACAAAAATCGGCACAGTCGTTTAATAAATTCTTGCGTTGTCCACCTGAAGAAGCGGCTCGTCAAATCATTGAAGCAGTACAAAAAGATAAGCGCCGTTTATTGATTGGTAATGATGCAAAAGTGATTGATTTAATTCAACGTTTGCTACCGACGGGTTATCAAAAATTAACTGCCATGGCGACTAAATTTGGTCAATAAGCGGTAATTAAAATCAATTGAAAAGAGCCCACGTCAGTGGGTTTTTTTATGCCCGAAGGAAAGCCCAAGGCGTATTTATTATTTCATAAAATGAGATATAAAAATGGAGATATCTGATGATTTGAAATAAGCAACTGTTGAATAACCAACAGTTTTTAGGTGTTAAAACCAACAGGATTTATCGGGTTTAAATAATAAAACTTTAAAAAATAATAACTTAAAATGTTGGCACAGTTGTTGCCATATTAGAGTGAACAAAACTCACCACTGTATGGAACATTTATGAGTACTTTTACGCATCGATATCTTTCTGCTTTTCGTGTCCTGCAACAGGCATGTTGTTGTGCTATGACACTCGCGATGATGCGCGCTTAAATTCTAAAAGCTGTCTTCGAGTTTCGGTCGTGCATAAGTTGAATAAAACCTACGACCACTCAGATTAATTTTAAAAAAACCCACGCAGTACATTCACTTCATGCACCTTGCATGGGGTTGGGGGATTTTGCGCTTTGGGAAAAATGTTAGTGAAACCAAATCATGAAAAAAACCACATTAACCGTTGCGGTCGGACTGATTTTATCCGCAACCAGTCAGCTGAGTTTTGCTTCGGATGAAGCACTTCAGCAAGAACTGAGCAGCTTAAAACAACAAATTGAGAGTTTGCAAAAACGCTTAAATGCAGTGGAATCTGGTACGACGAAAAGCCAAGTCGTCGAAACGGCCACTGTGACGACAGAAGATACGAGCAACGCCGCTGATGTTGAAGGTGAAACGCAGGTTGCAGAAGTGACCACAGCAACATCCGAAGATATCGACGGCTTACGTGCAGATATTGAAAACTATAAGTACGATCAGTCACGTCAATATGAACGTCAAACCACCAAATCGACCCGTGACACAACCCTGTATGGCACGGTTCAACTACGTGCCAGTGCGCTCGATGAAATGGGTGTCTTAGGTGCAACCAAATCGACATTTGATATTGGGACTGCGCTGATCGGTGTACGCGGGAATTTATTCCGTGATTATAACGAAGGCAAAAACCTCGACTATCAATTGTCCTTTGGTTATGGCAAACGCAATGATGGCACCAATAACAGTAACTTTAACTTACTAGATGCCTTTGTTCGCTATAACGCTTTTGCCACCAATGCGGGCCCTGAAACTGCCAAACTCAACTTTACACTCGGTCAGCAGTTATTGCCCTTTGGTCTAGATGTGCAGTCTCCTGAAGATTTGCGTCCGACCATTAGTACCGCTGCAGCTTCGACCTTTTTAGGACTGTTTAATCGTCAAAATGGATTTATCGTCCGTGGGGATGCCCAACCTTTTGTCGACTTTGCATCGAACTACCGTGCGCCGCTGTTTGAGTATGCCTTAGGGGTGACCAATGGGAACGCCAGTAATAAGGCAGATGACAACAACGGCAAAGATTATATCGGTCGTGTGGCTTTTACCTTGCCAGTGGACTACGCCAGCATTTTCCGTGAGTTGAAGTTTGGGGCCTCTTATATCAAAGGTGAATCGAAAATTTCAGCCGGCGGAATCACTGATGATGCTGCAAAACGTGATCGTTTGGGTTTCGATATTTATTATAACCATGCCCCATTTGGCGTGACCTATGAATATCTGCAAGGCAAGACCGATTATGTTGATACCGTAGCCCAAGACATCAAAGAAGCCAAAGCGGAAGGGCATACTTTTACCGCTTTCTACACCTTGGGTGATCAGTTCTACAACAGTATTAAATCCAACGCCAAATTTGATGATTTCTGGCCGAAGTCAGTCCAAGGTTATTACCGTTTTGACCGCTATAACCCGAATAAAAACAACGCAAGCTATCTCGATACCGCGAGCGGTCGTATTGGTGAATATGACATTCACTCTTTGGGTTTAAACCTATTTTTTGCGCAAACCACAAAATTCCAATTACAGCTGAATCACTATCTGTTTGATGTCGAAACGGCAAATCAAAAAGACACCAATGAGCTGCAAGCTCAGGTTCAGTACACCTTTTAATTCAAATATTTAAACCATTAAGGAACATTTAAAATGAAAATTATCTCTAAAAAAATCGCAGCCACATTCTTGGCACTTTCAGCACTTGGTTTAAGCGTTCAATTGCATGCTACCAATCCCAAAGAAATTCGTATTTCTGTATCAGGCGCGGGTGAGGGGGGTAAACCCAAAGTGGGCGGTAGTTTTGTAGCTACAGCACATTTACGAGGTGTGCTCGAACAAGAATTTAAAAAAGATGGCATTAAGGTGAATTGGCTGTTCTTCCCAGGAGCAGGCCCTGCAACCAATGAAGCTTTAGCCAATGGCAAAGTTGACTTTGCATTGCATGGCGATTTGCCCTCATTGGTTGGACGTTCGACGGGATTAAAAACCAAAGTGTTGTTTTCAACAGGGCGTTTTGGCCCAACTTATGTGGTGGTGCCTGCCGGCTCTAATGCCAAATCCTTTGCAGATCTCAAAGGCAAAAAATTCTCCGTCTTTAAAGGCACCAATGGTCAGATCGTCTTTAACCGTGTATTAGCAAAATACAATTTAACTGAGCGCGATTTACGAGTGATTTCGCAAGATGCCTATTCGGCGCGTACCGCGTTAGCGACAGGTGATATTGATGCCACGATTACTTCACCGTTTAGTTTGCAAGCGCGTGGTGTGGCGAAAACATTACTAGAAATTAAAGATCCCAAAGTTGCGCCGATTGCGCACTTTTGGGTGACAGAAAGTTTTGAAAAACAATATCCAGAGGTAGTGCAACGTGTCGTGACGACACTGATTAAACAAGCGCAGTGGAGTTCTCAAGAAGCTAATCGTAGTGCGCAATATAAACTTTGGGCACAAAGTGGCATTCCGTTGGTGGATTATCAAAAAACGTGGGATGGCTGGAATTTAAAGGACCGTACTACACCGCTACTCGATGAATTCCACCGTTCACAAATTGATAGTGCTTTAAAAATTGCCAAAGACGCTCGCTTAATACGTCGTGATGTCGATACCAAAACATGGTATGAGCCTAAGTATCTAAATAATGCCTTGAAAGAGCTGAAGTTAGAGGGTTACTGGCGCCAATTTAATGCTCAAGGTCAACCGAAGTAAGTCGCAGCCATGAGTCGTCCGATTGAAAGCAATGTAATTGCCAGTCCATTAACCACCAAATTTATGAGCAGTTTTGTGCTGCTCACGATTTTGGCTGGACTGGGTGTAGGTGTCGCACGAGTTTTAATTTCCTTGTATGCCGTGCATTTAGAAGCCACCGAATTGCAATTGGGGTTAATTTCTGCAGCGCAAAATTTTGGCATTTTGATCATGGCATTGCCGATTGGCGCGTTGGTACAGCGCTTTGGATCTTTGAAAATATTCTGCATCGGCAGTGTGTTGGGTGCTGTGGTCTATAGCTTAACGCCACTCAAAGCAGGTGCATGGTATCTCTTTGCGGTGACTGCCTTGGTGAGTTTTGTCTTACCTATGCGTTTTGTTTCGATCAATACCGTTTTTCTAAGCAATTTAAAGCGTTTAGGTCCAGCCCGTGCGGGGTGGTTTCGTGGTTCGCACATGATGGGCTATTTCCTGATTGCACCTGCGCTGAGTGTGTTGTTGATCGAGCATTTCGGCTATGGAGGAAGTTTTTATGTGGTGTCTTTGCTTTTTTTAGGCACCTTGCTGTTGGCTCCGTGGTGCTTTCAACGTAGCACTCAGCAAGTGACGAATCGCCCGCATTTTCAATGGCGGGATATTGTGGCGCCTTTGGCACTCATCAAAACCCATGCCTCACTGCGGATTGTTTGCATATTGGAATTTTTGAGCAGCGTGGCAAATAACTACTTTGGCTTTTTCATTGTCGTGATCGCTATCCAAAGTTTTGCACTTTCAGAGCCGATGGCAGTGATGCTGCTGACCGTACAAGGCATTGTCTTTGTGGGTTCGCTATTTAGCATGGGCGGTTTGGCTGAGCTGATGGGTTATCAAAAGTTTTATTTAATTGGCTTAAGCCTGATGGCAACGGCATTACTGATTTTAGCCTTAAGCAAAATCACGCTGTTGATGTGGCCTGCTTCGGTCATGTTTGGACTTGGACTCGGTATGTTGCATATCGCCAATTTTATGTCTTTCGCCCGAGTCGGTGAGCAAACTGCGATGGCTAAGATTTCTCCAATTTTAGCCCTCGTCGGACCTTCGGGTGGGCTGTTGGGTGGCTTGATAGGCGCCGTATTTGGCGCACAGGTTGGACTACAAAATTTATTTTTACCGATCGGGCTGGTGTTTATTGGTCTGATTATTTTGATCAGCAAAGATCAGGAATTTATTCAATTTTTAAAACCTGATGTCTCAGAACAGAGCGTAAAAGGACAAGAATTATGAGCCTTACGGATGTATCTGCACATTCGGTTCCCTTGCAAAGTGACCGAAGTGCGTTGGATTTTTTTAAGACCTATTTAAAACTAACTTTGCAAGTGGCGTGTGGACTCCTGATGCCAGTTTTGTTGTTCGGTCTATGGTATGTGGCAACACTTAAACAGTGGTTGCCTGAGCAGATTTTACCTGCACCGAGTCTGGTGTGGCAAAGCACAGTCGAATTATGGCAAAGCGGTGAATTGAGTTTTCATTTTGCCATCAGTGCCAAACGTATTTTATGGAGTGTCTTGCTTGGTGCCAGTGTCGGGATTTTGCTTGGTACTGTGTTGGGATTAGCAAAGCGTAGTCGGGACTTTATTTTTCCGACGGTGAATCTTGTTGCGCAATTTCCCATAGTTGGCTGGATTCCATTATTGATGATTTTCTTAGGCATCGATGAGGCTTTGAAGATTGCCGCTATTTCATTGGCTGTGTTACCACCGCTGTTGATTGCAACCTATAAGGGCATTACTCATGTGCCGAATAGTTTGATGGAAGTGGCAGAGGTTTACCAATACAGCAATTGGCAGAAACTCAAAGAAGTGATTTTCCCAGCTGCACTACCCAGTGTGATCAGTGGTTTACGTCAAGGCATTATCCAGGCGTGGTTGGCATTGGTTTTTGTCGAATTATTAGCGAGTAGTGAAGGAATTGGTTATCTCATGGTGTGGGGACGTCAGCTAATGCAGATGGACTTGATCTTCATGGCGATCATCATGATTGGTATTACGGGCTATGTCTTAGATACCTTGCTGGCTTGGTTAGAAAAAACGGCACGCTTTCACGCAACCCGAGTAGGAGGCAACCCATGAGCATCCTTTCATTAAACGCGGCAGCGCGCCAAGTCTTAGTTAAAACAGCAAAAGCACTCGTTCTACCTGTGGCATTTATCGCACTGTGGGCTGTGGCTTCACAGCAAAACTGGGTCGATCCAAAGTTGATTCCTAGTCCATGGCTCGTGCTGCAAAAAGCTGTGATCGTGCTTCAACAACCGAGCTTTTTGACAGGCTTTGCCGAAAGTTTGGCACGTAATTTTATTGGCTATGGCATAGGTGCGATAGCAGGTGTGTTGTTTGGGATCTTGATCGCGAGTTCACGCCTTTCGAATTGGTTATTTGCACCGAGCTTTCATGTATTGCGTCAAATTTCGCTGTTTGCATGGTTGCCACTAATTTCGACCTTTTTAGGTGAGGGACACGGCGCCAAAGTGCTGTTTATTACCTTATCGGTGTTTTATCCCGTGGCGCTACACACCTTTGAAGGTGTGAGCAGTATTTCGCATAAATATCGTGAAGTGGCCGAAGTCTATCAATTTCCCAAGGCCTACGCGTTTCGTAAATTGATTTTGCCCGGCGCTTCGGCTCAGATTTTTGTCGGTTTACAACTTGGGCTGATTTTCGCATGGCTTGCCACTATTGGCTCTGAATTTTTATTGGCGAACTATGGCAATGGTCTGGGCAATATCGTGATTCAAGGGCGTCAGGCTTTTGATGTCGAACTGATTATTTTTGGCATGTTGCTGATTGGTGCTGTGGGCGTGTTGCTCAATACGGTACTGACTTGGGTTGAACGTAAAGTTTTAGCTTGGCAGCAGGTTGGATAGGAGAACATAACAATGAAAAAAATGACAATCCATAACATTCCTCAACTCTGGCGTAGCCTATTTTTAGCTGCCTTGGTCGGTGGCACAGCCTTGGTGGGTTGCAGCACGCAGCAAGTGGATGAACCTCAGCAAATGGCTTTAAAAGAACTCCGATATCAAAGCTATCCGGGACTGGTGTCTTTGCCTGAGTTGGCACAAGACTTGGGCTATTTAGGCGACATTAAACTCAGTTATGTCGGCACAGTACAAGGTGGGCCACAAGATTTACTCACCTTGGTGGCAGGAGATGTTGATTTCGCTGGAGCCTTTAATGGCGCTGTGGTGAAAGTTATTGCCGCGGGTCTAGATGTGGTCCCAGTCGTCGCATCTTATGGCAGTGATGCTGAACAAAACGTGGGTTTCTATGTGCTAGAAAATAGTCCTATACGTGGCCCACGAGACTTTATTGGCAAGAAAGTCGCAGTGAATGCCTACGGGGCACATTATGACTTTGTGGTGAAAGACTATTTGGCTCGTCATGGCTTAACTGACGATGAAATCCGACAAGTTGAGCTGATTATGTTGCCACCAGTGAGCTCAGAACAAGCTCTACGGAATGGTCAAATTGATATTGCGGTGTTCTCAGGCATTTTGGAAAAACGGGCCTTAAAACATGGTGGTGTACGTAGCATCTTTAAAGATATTGATTTATACGGGCCCTTTACCGCAGGCAGTTTTTCGATGCGTGGAGAGTTTATTCAAGCGCATCCTGAGTTGGCTCGTACTTTTGTCAGTGGCGTGGCCAAAGCTCAGGAATGGCTACACAACACGCCGAAAGAGCAAATCATTGCCCGTATGGAAAGCATTATTGAAAAACGTCAACGCAATGAAAATACAGCACTGATTCCATATTACACAGGCACAGGTGTCCACGAAGTGGGTGGTGTGCAAAAAGATCAGGATTTTGCCCCATGGGTGAGTGCCTTAGAAAAAGAACACAAATTAAAACCAAATCAAATTGAGGTCAGTCGCATCTATAGCAATGAATTTAATCCCTATGCGAACGACCAAAAATCAAAAGGAATATAACAATGACCAGTGCATTACATTTAGATCACGTGCGTAAGGTATTTCCTGCACAAAACCATGTCGGCAGTAAAAACTATAAGCCTGAATTTGTTGCCGTAGAAAATGTCACTTTGGATATTCAGCCGGGTGAATTTGTTTCAATCGTGGGGCCAAGTGGCTGCGGAAAATCTACATTATTAGACTTAATTGCGGGTTTAACCAAACCTTCGGCAGGGCAGATTTTACTGAGTGGCAAGCAGATTACTCAACCGGGTTTAGACCGTGGCATTGTGTTCCAGCAATATGCGCTCTATCCATGGTTAACCGCACTGGAAAATATTGAATTTGGTCTAGAAGCCAAAGGCGTAGCAAAAAAAGAACGCCGTGAAAAAGCCGAATACTATTTGCAGCTTGTAGGCTTAAGTGGCTTTGAAAAGCATTATCCAAATGAGCTTTCCGGCGGGATGAAGCAGCGGGTTGCGATTGCCCGAAGTTTGGCTTATGAACCAGAAATTTTATTAATGGATGAGCCCTTTGCTGCCTTGGATGCGCAAACCCGAGAAACCTTGCAAGCCGAGTTGATCAATATCTGGAAAAGCTCGAAAAAAACCATCGTTTTTATTACTCACAGTATTGATGAAGCGATTTATCTGAGTCAGCGTGTGGCGATTATGACATCAAGACCGGGGCGGATTAAGGAAGTGATTGAAATTCCGCAAAGCCTGCGCAGTTCTAGTGAAGATGTCCGTTCATTGCCTGAATATGGCCGAATTCGCCACAAAATTTGGTCATTGCTCAGTGAAGAAGTGATAAAAGCGCAAGCCTTCGAAAAACATAAACAGCTTGCACATAACTAAAATATTCAGAGGATTTATTTATGTCATCGACTAAACAAGCCATCAGTTATACGCAAACCTATAACGACATTAAACCCCGACTACAGTTCACATGGTTAAACACGGTCTTTAAACGCACCATTGCCATCGTGGCTTTTTTCCTGCTGTGGGAGATTCTGCCGCGTAGTGGTGTGGTCAATCCAGCCTTTTTGCCGCCGTTATCTGTGGTGTTGGAAACCACATGGCAGCTATATCAAAGCGGGCAATTAGGCATCCATTTCTTGGCCAGTATAAAGCGTTCCATTATTGGTTTCATTTTGGCCCTAGCGATCGCCATTCCTTTGGGTCTCATCATTGGTTGGTACAAGCTCGTGGCTGAAACCTTAAATCCATTGTTAGAACTGTTTCGTAATACCACAGCACTGGCGTTAATGCCGTTGTTCATCTTATTTTTAGGCATTGGTGAAACCTCAAAAATCAGTTTGTTGGTGTATGCATGCACATGGCCGATTTTATTGAACACCATTACAGGCGTACAAACAGTCGATCCTTTACTGATTAAATCGGCACGAACCATGGGCTTAAAACCCTATCAATTGTTCCGAAAAGTGATTCTACCTGCATCCGTACCCACGATTTTTGTCGGTATCCGTCTAGCAGGGGCGATTTCGATTTTGGCCTTAGTGGCAGTAGAAATGTTTGGTGCCAAAGCAGGTCTGGGGTATCTGATTATTTATTCGCAGTTCAGCTTTGAAATTCCACAAATGTTTGTGGGGATTTTAGTCATTACTCTTGTAGGCTTATCCTTTAACTACTTCTTGATTGGTCTAGAGAAATACTTCACAGCGTGGAAACGTAACCCCGTGGAATAATCTAGACGAAATAGAAAAATAAAAAAACCTCGGGATATACCGAGGTTTTTTTATTGCTGATTTTTTATATTTAAAATAATGCAATGAATAAAAAATAATGTGGATGAATATTTATTTATCATTTTTGTATGGATTATTATTTTAATGTGGAGAAAATAAAAATATGACTTATTTATAATAAGCCATATTTCATCAGGCGAGTACGAATCACGTTGCGTGTCACTCCAAGCAAACGAGCCGTATGCACTTGATTGTATTGACAGTGCTGATATGCACTTCGGATAAATTTTTCTTCAATCAGCTCATTAATATTGTCTTGCTTAAGTTGATTTGCGGCTTGAAAAATTTGTAAAAAGGTCTGCTCAAGTAACTGTCCAGCATCTTGAATGTCCTTGATATTGGCTACAGCCGAGGTGGCATTTTGTAAGTTAAAGGGTTCTGCACGTGAAAATGACGATGCGCTTTGAATACTCGAAAAACTAATATCTTCCGGTTCAATCACACCTTTTTCACTGACTAAAATCGCATGTTGAATGGTATTTTCTAATTCGCGAATATTGCCCGGCCAACTATGTAAACTGAGTTTTTTGAGAGCCAGTTGGCTGAGGCGTAATGGTGTGTCATGTGGGTTGGTTTGATAGACCTGAATGAAGTGTTTGACCAAAGGCAAAATGTCGCCACGACGCTCTGCGAGACGTGGAATGCGTAACAACGCCACATGTAAGCGGTAGAATAAATCTTCCCTGAAACGCCCGTCTTGTACGGCATGCTCTAAATCGACATTGGTTGCGGCTATGATCCGAACATTAATCGGAATGGATTTGAGGGAGCCGACTCGAACAATCTCTCTTTCTTGTAAAACACGGAGTAATTTGACTTGCATTGGTAAGGACAGATCACCAATTTCATCTAAAAATAAGGTGCCATTATGGGCTGCCTCAAACCAACCGACACGGCTATTAATTGCCCCTGTAAACGCTCCTTTTTCATGTCCAAATAGTTCGCTTTCGACCAAGGATTCGGTAAAGGCACCACAGTTGACCGCGATAAAAGGACCTTTGGCACGATGGCTCAGTTGGTGGATTTGGCGTGCAACCAACTCTTTCCCTGTGCCTGTGTCACCAATGATGAGTGCATTGGCCTCACTCGGCGCAATTTGTTCAATTCGAGACAACAACGCTTGCGATAACGGGTCTGCAAAGACAGTCGCTGTTGCCCGTTTATGTTTCAGTGCAGAGGGCACTGCAGGGTGGGTCAAAATAGACATATCGTTTCTTATAGTTGTTGAAAATGCAGATCATGATGAAAGATTTAAAAATAAAAGATAAATAATAATTCGATATTTAAATATCAGTTTCACCGATAAATTCATGTATGGATTATTTATCTGATTTTAAGATAAATAAAATCGGGATAACTAAAGGATAAATCAAGATATAGCAAGTGATTGAACTGTTTTATAGTAAAGCTCTCTTAATAACAAAAGGCATAATTAAAATGGCGATTACTTCAGTAAATGTGCGAAACCAATTCAAAGGCGTGATTAATGAAATCGTAGAGGGTCCTGTGGTTTCAGAAATTGATGTGGAAACCAAAGCGGGCTTTTTTACGTCCGTGATCACGACGCGTTCGGTGAAGGATTTAGACTTAAAAGTAGGTTCAGAGGTAGTGGTGTTAATTAAATCGACGGAAGTGTCACTGGCTAAACTCTAAGGTTTAGTCCAGCAAAGTTTGTCAGCACAAATAGAGAATAATGATATGAGCGTAGAACAAGCTGGTTCGGTTTCTATTCAGCAGCTAACGAAACATTATCCCACACAAAAGCAAGAAGACTTAACCGTACTTGAGGACATTAACCTGAATATTCAGCCGGGTGAGTTCATCAGTATTGTGGGAAGTAGTGGCTGCGGAAAATCCACACTATTACGGTTATTGGTTGGTCTAGAGCGTCAGTTTCAGGGCCAAATTTTGGTTGATGGTCAGCCTATACAGGGCACGAGTTTGGAACGCGGCATCGTGTTTCAAGATCATCGCCTGTTTCCATGGTTGACGGTACGGGAAAATGTACGGATTGCCTTGCATAAAAGTCAGTTTAGCCGTGCAGAAGAAGATGTATTGATTGATGAACATTTAGAGTTGGTCAAATTAACCCAATTTAAAGATGCTTATCCTTCGCAGTTGTCTGGTGGGATGAATCAGCGTGTGGCGATTGCCCGTAGTTTGGTGAATCGACCACAGATTTTACTGCTCGATGAACCCTTTGGTGCACTCGATGCATTGACCCGTCAAAATCTACAGGATGAATTGCAGCGAATTTGGCAAAGTGAAAAAATCACCATGATTATTGTCACCCATGATGTCGAAGAGGCGGTATTTTTGGGTGATCGGGTTGTGGTCATGCAGCCACATCCGGGACGAATTAAACGTATTGTAGATATTCATTTAGCCCATCCGCGTAAACGCGAAGATGTCCGTTTGACCAATATTAAAAATGACATTTTGACTGACTTTAGTGATCCAGTAAAAGATCAGTTGCTTGAACCTTTATCTCACCGATTTGCCGATTATAAATTTGCATGGTAAGTCTGGATTGACCATCTCATAGACAATGTAAAAGCCCCGAATTCAGGGCTTTTTTAGGCTTATCAAATATAGTCAGTATGATCATCGTTTAAGCTAGATCAATTTCAGTCCATAAAAATGCCCCAGTTGGGGCATTTGTTTTTCAGTTTTATCAAGCGTTGGTTTATGAGGCTTGGGAGGTATGTCTTTTTTCTAAAACATATTGGTTTTCAGGTCGTTTTAAACCTAAGTTTTCTCGTAAGGTCTTGCCTTCATAAGCCGTTCGGAATAGACAGCGACGTTGTAGTTCAGGAACGATGAGATCGACAAAATCATTTAACCCCGCAGGTGTTGTTGGCGGTAGGACATTAAAACCATCGGCAGCGTCATTCTCAAACCATTCCTGCAGTTGGTCTACGACTTGTTCAGGCGTGCCGATCAAGGTCCAATGTCCACGGGCTGAAGCGATATATTGATAGAGCTGACGAATACTAAAATTGTGCTTCCGGGCAATATCAATCATCATCTGCTGACGACTGGAGAAATTAATGTCTGCATCTTCTATTTTCGGGAAAGGGGCATCTAGATCAAATTTGGCCAGATTAATGCCACCTGCCAAAGCAGACAATAAACTTAAACCCACTTCTGGGTGAATTAAACTATTTAAAAAGTCATATTTTTCTTGGGCTTCTTGTGCTGTCTTGGCAACAAAAATCGAAACCCCGGGCATAATTTTGAGATCATCTGCATGGCGGCCATATTTCACTAAGCGGTTTTTGACATCACGATAAAAGGCTTGCGCATCTGCTAAGTTCTGCTGTGCTGTAAAAATCACTTCGGCATATTTACCGGCTAGTTCACGACCATCTTCAGATTGCCCAGCTTGAACAATCACCGGATAGCCTTGCGGTGGGCGAGAGACGTTGAGAGCACCCAGTACCTGATAGTATTGGCCCTGATGATTGGGCTGATGTTGTTTTCGGGCATCAAAAAATTGCCCAGTTTCTTTGTTGTAATGGAAGGTATCATCCTCCCATGAGTCCCAAAGTTTTTGAGTCACCTCAATAAATTCATCGGCACGTTCGTAACGCTCTTTGGGTTCAGGGTGCTGCTGAATGTTAAAGTTTTTTGCGGCATCGGCAGAGGCTGTCGTTACTACATTCCACGCAGCACGACCTTTAGAAATATGATCTAAAGAAGCGAATTTTCGCGCCAAAATGTAGGGGTCTTCATAAGTCGTGGATGCTGTAGCAATAAAGCCTATATTTTGCGTCACAGCCGACAGTGCAGCAAACAATGTAACAGGTTCAAAGCCGACGCCTTTATCGCCCAAACCTTTCTCACCTTCGACAGCAGAACTCCAACGGACAGACAGACCATCGGCAAGAAAGTAAGCATCGAATAAACCACGTTCTGCGGTTTTTGCCAGTTCAATTGCATAATCAATATTGAGATGATCTTGTGGGCGAGATTCAGGATGACGCCAACCTGCGACATGCTGTGAGGTAGTTGGAATAAAAGCCCCAAGCTTTATTTGACGTTTAGACATAAAAATTTCTCATCCCAATTATTCTTAAAAGATAAAAGGGATAAGAACAAAATCTATGCCAAACCGTAATTATTTGAAAATAAGAGGGTTTTAATTTTAATTGGTTCTAAGTGTAGATAAATCAACAGGATATAAAGCCATGTGTTGAAAAATAAACAGCAGTTTAACGGCAAACTTTATGCATGGATCAGTACAAGATTTTCCATATGTAAACTTAAAGCGTGTATTGGCATTGAACGCTATTAGCAAACTTTATAGCAATACTTTGATGGCTTTTCGTCTCCATACCAATTGGTAATACAGCCCTTGTAAAATACATAAGCTGACAAAGGCCAAAGAATAGGCATACCAAATGCCTTTTAAGCCCCACCATTCACTGAATAGGTAGGCACACGGCACTTCAATGCAAATAATCGCCATAATATTAATAATCATCGGCACGGTCACCGTTCCGCTGGCCCGCATAATGGAAGCAAAAATAGCACTGGCACCAAAAAATAAAATCGACCAAAGCACAATGAACAGTAATTCTTGACCGAGAACCACAACTTCAGGATCTGTAATAAACAGCGCCATTAAATATTTAGAGAATAAATAGCCCAATGCCACCAAGATGCCAGTAATTATGAAATTCATCCCGATGGCCGTACGTTTCACGCGATTAATTAATTCAGAATGACCCGAACCGATGGCTTGTGCTGCAAAAATAGAAGCCGCAATCGCGATGGACAAGGCCGGAAATTGGATATAGTTCAAAACCTGATTGACCGCGCCATATGCAGCAGTAGCATCAGCCCCATGGCGGTTAACTAAACCGACAATGACGAGACCGGCCACAGAGGTCGTGACCATCTGAATACCCGTTGGAATCCCCAGTCTTAAGATAATTTTACTAAGATCATGTTGATGGCGAATATGACGAATCAACTCGAAGTCGAGTTTGAGCGGGTGATCTTTCTTTTTTAAGTAGAAATATAAAAATACCAAGGCAATTAAAAAGCCAATATGACTGGCAATGGCAGGGGCAATAATACCTAAACTTGGAAATCCAAATTTTCCTGCAATCAGTACTGGTGTAATGATCAGCCCTGAACCAATGGTCATACCCGATGCAATCAGCGGTGTTGTACTGTCACCGACCCCACGCAAAATCGAGGTATAAATAATATAAATAAAGAGCAGTGGGCTACCGGCAAGCATCCATTGCACATAAGGCAAAGATAAATGCATCACGTCAGGGGCTGTGCCTAAGGCCAATAAAATGGGCTTGGCAAATATCACCCCTAAACAGGCAATGATGCTGCCACCAATCAAGGTCATAAACAGCGTGGAACCCACGACGGTACGAACTTTTTCAAGATTCTGCGCGCCCCAAGCTTGCCCTACCAACACGGTTGCACCTGCCGAGAGTCCAATCACAAAAGCCATTAAACAGAACAAGATCGGGAAAAATACCGCAACCGCTGCAATGGCATGCACCCCAAGCATCTGACCGACAAAAACGGTGTTAATGGTCCCAGATAAATTTTGCAAAATATTGGTGGCGATCAAAGGCACCAGAAAAACTAAAAACGTTTTCCATAAATTTTGCTGAGTAACGAGGGACTGTTGTTTTGACATGCTCAGGTCCTAGACACGGCTTTTTATGATTTTAAGTTACTGATAACACTATCATGTTGGCATTCAAAAAAGCCTTAGTTTTTGAGTAACCAAGGCTTCATTATTTCTACATGTCTGTTTTAAAAAAACGTTTTGGCAGATACTGCTTTAAACTGTGGAGAGAATCTCTGCAGCTCGATCTAAGGTGGCATCTTGTTTGGCAAAACAGAAACGTAATAATCGTAAATTTTCAGGCGGTTTTTGATAGAACACTGAGACAGGAATCGCCACGATTTTATGTTGTTCTGCCAACAACTGACACATTTCCACATCGCTTAAATTTGGGCGTATGGCACTGTAATCAAGGTTTTGGAAATAGGTACCTGCCGATGGAATCAACTCAAATCTAGAGTGGCTTAAGCCCGCATTGAAACGGTCACGTTTAGCTTGGTAAAAATCGGCCAATTCAGCAATGTGCTCAGGATGTTCTGCCATAAAGTTAGCCAATGCCATTTGTACGGGCGTAACTCCACAGAAATTGGCAAATTGATAGATTTGGCGAAACACTTGCATCAAGGCTGGCGCTGCAATGCAATAACCGGTTTTCCAACCTGTGACGTGAAAGGTTTTACCAAATGAGCCCACGACAAAACTACGTTCACGCAGCTCAGGAAATGACAAAGCAGATAGATGCTGACGACCATCAAAAATTAAATGCTCATAGACCTCATCCGACAGCACAATAATATTTTTATCTTGAATCAGTTCGATCAAGTTGAGCCAGTCCTCACGATCCCAAATAGCACCTGTTGGATTATGCGGTGTATTGACAATAATTATTCGGGTTTTATGGTTAATTGCAGCGGCAACACGATTCCAATCCACAGTAAAATGGGGCGTCTCTAAGGCAATATGAATGGGATGAGCCCCAACCAATTTTACACTGGGCGCATAACTGTCATAGCTCGGGTCAAAAATAATCACTTCGTCACCCGCATGAACCACAGCTTGAATGGCACTAAAAATACCAATGGTTGCACCCGGGGTAATGGTGACTTCGGTGTGAGGGTCAATATTTAATTGGTCACGTTGGGCAAACAGTTGGACCAATTGCTCACGCAAATGCATCAGTCCATCGCCGGGTG
This sequence comes from Acinetobacter sp. YH01024, assembly GCF_013420195.1. Classification (NCBI taxonomy): domain Bacteria; kingdom Pseudomonadati; phylum Pseudomonadota; class Gammaproteobacteria; order Moraxellales; family Moraxellaceae; genus Acinetobacter; species Acinetobacter sp. YH01024. Next base: position 240 of record NZ_VOYQ01000016.1, on the reverse strand, counting down.
CATATTGGTTAAAACCCTGTTGCGTCGCATCACTTAGCGCATTTAACAGTGCTGGAGGTGCAGGAAAATCAGGAAAACCTTGAGATAAGTTCAGTGCATTTAGACGCTGCGCCATTAGATCTCTTTCATAAATCAAAAAACGATCTTCTTTTTGGTTAATATTTGCACTCCGGATTTCTTAGCATTCGTGCATAATCTGCGGATGAAATACATCGATTCAAACAAGCTTTCTGATCCTCA
>NZ_VOYQ01000015.1:0-80009 GCF_013420195.1 Acinetobacter sp. YH01024 | reverse complement strand
ACGCAGAAGTATACGTACTTTCTAAAGACGAAGGTGGTCGTCATACTCCATTCCTTAACGGTTACCGTCCACAGTTCTACTTCCGTACAACTGACGTAACTGGTGCGATCGCGCTTAAAGAAGGCGTTGAAATGGTTATGCCTGGTGACAACGTAGAAATGTCAGTAGAATTAATCCACCCAATCGCAATGGACGCTGGCTTACGCTTCGCGATCCGTGAAGGTGGTCGTACAGTTGGTGCGGGTGTAGTTTCTAAAGTAACTGCATAACCACTAAATGTGTGTAAAAAAGCGCCTCTTTGAGGCGCTTTTTTTTATGCTTATTCAATGTGATAGGGAAATTGTCTGACAATATTTTTTTAAAGCTGTCCTTTAGTGATAATTCACAGTCCTTAACTGAAATAATAACAATTAAATAAAACCGTAATATGAACTCAAGAAAACCAATAAAAAGTTTGAGTATTTCATAACTCAAAAAGGAGTTAGGCATGAACGCTAAAGTAAAGATTACTAATCGAGCAGGTGCAAGTTTCCCTGTACGTCGCATGAATTTTGATTTTGATGCGGTACCAGAGTACTGGATGAATGGCTCAGCAGGTTTGACACATTTTATGACCGCATTATCTGCTTTATTTCCAGCGGGTGAAATGTTCTTTATTGATAGTGTGCGTGCCGTACGTAAACACCCAGCAATCGCAAATAATGAAGCCCTACAAAAAGAAATTAGTGCTTTCATTGGTCAAGAAGCGATGCATACGCAAGAGCATGAGGGTTTTAATGCTTCTGCACAAAAATACGGTCATGATGTCGAAACACTTGATAAGGCAACGGGTCGTGTTATCCAAGGTGTGCGCAAAGTCTTTGCACGTATTGGTAAACCTGTTGGCATTACTCAAGAAATGGTGGATCTAACCGCAACCACGGCACTTGAGCATTTCACTGCAACCATTGCTTCACAGTTATTAGTTAACCCGCATATTCAAGCTTTAATGACAGATGAAACCATGAAAAATATGTGGTTGTGGCATGCGATTGAAGAAAATGAACATAAAGCCGTGGCTTATGATGTTTTTGAAGGTGTCTTTGGTCAGGGAATAAAGGCCTACGCACTCCGTACAGGTTCATTGATTGGCGCAATGGTGACTTTATTCTTCGTACAAAGTTATTTTGTCGCTCGTTTATTAAAAGAAGATAACAAGCTTAATTTTGAAGCATTAAAAGATATTTATACCTATGGTTATAGCCCTTCAAAAGGCATCATCACTGGTATGGGGAAAGAAATGCTGATGTATTTTAAACCCGGTTTTCACCCGAATGATTTAGATACTTCAGGTTTGTTAAAAACGTGGAAAGCATATTTGGGTCTCTAATCACAGCGCTGTGGTGACTTTTTCAGAAGGGCGATGTAAATCGCTCTTTTTTTTATTCAACTTTATAGACAAACTTTTTATAATGCGCATACCCTAGCTATAGAAAGATAAACGAAGATGATTCGTTTGATGCAAGACGCTGATGTACAGCAGGTTTACGATATCGAGCGCCGCGTACAAAGCCATCCTTGGACCTTAAAACAATTTCAAGAATCGATTGCTGCCTATCAAAGTACGGTGATTGAGCGACAAGGAAAAGTTGTAGGTTTTTGCATTTTACAACCCGTTTTAGATGAAGCAAATTTATTGTTAATGGCGATCGATCCGAGCCAGCAAGGCAAAGGATTAGGTTTTCAATTACTCGATGAATCTATTGCCTTACTCAAAAATAACCCCATTCAAATCTTCTTAGAAGTGCGAGAAGGTAATCAACCAGCGATCCGTTTATATGAAAAAGCGGATTTTCATCAAATCGATTTGCGAAAGAATTATTATCCAAATGCCGATGGAACTCGTGAGCACGCCATTATTATGGTGAAGGCTTGTATTGATGATTTTGCAGCTTTATTTAAATAAAAGCGGTGAAGCGTCATCAGATTTAAAGAAAGCATTCGTGAATAAACGAATGCTTTTTTATTGAAGATCTTTTGTTTGATCCCTTTTATTTAATAATAGGATTATTCCAACCTGAAGGTAAGGTGGTCATCAGGGAATCCCCCAGTTGGCTAATTTCTTCTTGGGTCAGTGGTCGATTGAGTCGACGCCATTGTCCATCAAGCAGAAGTTCCAGTGGAATGTACTGAGATTTATAATTCATTTTTTGCGAATCTGGCACCCAATAGCCCAAGTAGACATATTGCAATCCAAGCTTTTGTGCATGCTCGATTTGTTTCAGAATGGCAAAAGTCCCTAGTGAGCGACGGCTTTCATCAGGATCAAAAAAGGTATATACCGCTGAAATACCATCATCGAGTGGATCACAGGTAGATACACTGATTAGTTGCTCATCCAACCACAGCTCTATAAAGAAACTGTCAGTGCAGCTATTAATTAAAAATTTTTCAAATTGATCTTGGCTAGGTGGGTACATATCACCATCAGCATGCCGCTCATTAATGTAGCGTTCGTACAGCGCATAATGCTTTGCATCGGCATCTTGAGGGCGGCTAATTTTCACCGTTAAATCTTGATTCCGTTTCCACGCTTTTTTTTGCACGCTGTTCATTTGAAATTCATGAACAGGAACGCGAGAGGACAAACATTGGCGACAAAGATGACATTCAGGGCGATAGACAAAATCACCACTACGACGAAAACCCATGCGGGAAAGTTCAGATAATGTGACCACATCAATACGATGGACCGGGTCCAAAAAGACCATCCGAGCAGATTTATTTTCTAAGTAGCTACAATCATGAGGAGGCGTGATGTAGTACTGTAATTCGTTCAACAGGGACTTCGGTTGATAGGAATTCATCGTAATATCCCTCTTTTATTGTCATGCGCTGAGACTTGCCCATTGCGCTATTGTTTTACTTGAAAATACACTGTCCTGATACTTTTTCCAATCGATAGAGGGTTGTTTAACAACATCTTGTAACGAATTAAGGTATTGTTGGCGAGAAAGTGTACTCGCACCTAAGCTTAAGAGGTGATCGTTGACCAATTGGCAATCAATCCATGGCAACTGATTCTCTTGCCCGATGAGCATTAAGGTGTAAAACGCCATTTTAGAGACATCTGTTCGTGTACTAAACATAGACTCGCCAAAGCAGCCATGACCAATATTGACACCATAGAGGCCACCGACAACGATCTCGTTTTCCCAAACTTCAATGCTATAAGCATAGCCTGCGTCAAACAGCGCAGAATATCCCTGAATAATATCTTCTGAAATCCATGTTTCATTGGCATAACTACGCGGCAAAGAACATGAGCGAATTACAGTTTCAAACGCATGATTAATGGTGATCTTATAGTTCATTTTTTTCATGGTGCGTAATAAGGATTTGCTCGGACGATAGTCCTGCGGTTGAATAATGCAGCGGGGTTCAGGACACCACCAATAAATCGGATCACCTTCACTAAACCACGGGAAAAGACCATGGCTATAGGCTTCAAACAATGTAGAAGGAGAGAGGTCAGCACCGATGCAAATTAAACCTTCACCATCAGGATCGCATTCAACTGGATCGGGGAAAGTAAATTCAGAAGGAGGGAGTATCGGCATGCCAAGCTTCTTATTGAGGTATACGGATATTTATCATACATAAAAAAGCCGACCATCAGGTCGGCTAATTTTTTAAAACTATTTAGCTAAGCAAATGAATGAAGCAAAAGATTATTCGCCGAGTGCATCAAGGTATTTTTCAGCATCGAGTGCAGCCATACAGCCTGAACCTGCAGAAGTAATCGCTTGACGGTAGATACTATCGGCAATATCACCTGCAGCAAATACACCCGGAATAGACGTTTGTGTTGCATTACCCGCAGTGCCGCTTTGAACTTGGATATAACCATCACGTAAGTTCAATTGACCATCAAAAATACCGCTGTTTGGCTTATGACCAATTGCAACAAACATACCAGTCACATCAACGTCTTGTGTTGAACCATCATGTGTTGATTTGATACGTACAGAAGTCACACCGGTGTTATCGCCAATGACTTCATCCACTTGGTGATTCCAAATGATGCTGATTTTGCCTTCTTTTTCTTTAGCAAAAAGATGATCTTGAAGGATTTTCTCTGAACGTAAAGTGTCGCGACGGTGTACAAGAGTGACATGAGAAGCAATGTTTGAAAGATAAAGTGCTTCTTCCACAGCAGTATTACCGCCGCCGACAACCATAACTTTTTGGTTTTTATAGAAGAAGCCGTCACATGTTGCACATGCGCTCACGCCTTGACCCATATAAGCAGCTTCAGATTCAAGACCTAAATATTGTGCAGTTGCTCCTGTACAAATAATCAATGCATCACAAGTAAACTCTTCCATATCCCCTTTAAGTACGAACGGACGAACATTGAGGTCAACTTCGTTGATATGGTCATACACAATTTCTGTACCAAAACGCTCAGCATGTGCTTGCATTTGTTCCATTAGGGCAGGGCCAGTTAAGCCTTCTGCACCACCTGGCCAGTTGTCTACTTCTGTCGTTGTAGTCAATTGACCGCCTAATTGAATACCTGCGATGAGTGTCGGTTTCAGGTTCGCACGAGCAGCGTATACCGCAGCGCTATAACCTGCAGGACCAGAACCTAAAATAATTAGACGTGAGTGACGAGCGCTCATCCGTAGAATCCTTTTTTTATATGATAATTTGTGGAATTATACGTCAAAGTTTGAAACGATTGTGTGAGATTAAAGTCGATATTATTGATCATCGAAATCGTTTTGAGCTATATAGAAGAAAGTTAACAACTATACTTAAATTATCTTGCATCTTTTTTATTGAACAGGTGCATAATAACAGGTTTAGATTCAGCCCATTTTTGTTGTGGGTAATGACAAAAACATTCATGAAGAATTGGTTACAGGAACGTATATGACAGCGGTGTCGGGTGCATATGCACAGCGCTTAATAATGACTTTATTCCTTGTTTCATTTGGGATATATCTGTTCCTTGCAACAGTCACATATACGCCATTTGATCCGGGATGGATGCATTTATCCAGTGATACTCAGCAAGTTTCAAATGCCAGCGGCGTCGCAGGTGCATGGATCGCTGATTTACTCTATGGATTTTTAGGTTGGGCAAGTCTGCTGATACCTGTCTATTTATTTCTCGAAGCAATTCAAGTGTGGTGGCCACGTAGTTTTCTAAACCGTCCATTTCGCTATGCCGCTCAGTTCTTTATTTTACTGGCAACTTCAAGTTTACTTTTCCTGTTTTGGAATGTCCCTGAAGATACTTTAGAAAATGCATCGGGCGGGATCATTGGCTATGAACTGGGTCAAAGTCTTGAACAAATATTAACGGTCTATGGTGCAGCAATATTTCTTATTGCATTTTGGATCATGTTGTTCACTTTGGCCTTTGGCATCAAGTGGAATAAGACATGGGCAACCATGAAATCCACACCAGCTTATCTGCAAGATTTGTTCTATCGCAATGTGCCTGAAGGCGACACCGCATTTGACCGTACAGTACCAACGACTAAAAAAGATAGTGCTGCTGCGCATGCATCAAAAGTGGTTGCACCAGTAACACCAGCCGACGAACATCATGCGGTCGATGTCGATCCTGAGGTACGTGATCGCGTCGCTGAACGTTTATTTGATGATATTGCCGATAAAGAATGGGCAGACAAAGAATGGAACGCACAGCATTCATCTGCGGTAGATTTGGCAGAGACTGCTACGCCATCTGATGAAGATTTTGAACATACCTTGGCGAAAGTGCATCAGCTTGAACAAGATCAACAACGTGTTGTTGCAACAGGTGAAGTTTGGCGCGCATTACATTCCAATGATGACCAACGTCATAAACAAGATATTGATGCTTTACTCAAAGCTGCGGAAGAAGAGCAGCCTGCCAATCAAACTGAATATTTCAACAAAACAGCAGATGTGCATTCGACTTCTCCGACAGAAGCAGTGCCAGCGGCTAAAAAATCAGTGGATTGGGATGATGATGAAATCTTTGATGAGCTACTTGCGGCTGTTCCAAATAGTAAAACAGCGACGGATGTGCATAGCCCATTTAATACAGCTCAAAATGAAAGTCCAGCAACGCATTCAAATGAATTTGCTACAGGTGCTGCTGCCACAGTTGCAGGTTTAGGTGTAGCTGCTGCACAGATTACACCGCTGACCACACCGAAAAATATCAGTGCTGAAACTGAATTTAATGATCTCGATGATTTGCTGGTTGAAGAAGCAGAGCCAGCGATAGAACAGTCACAGCCAGTTCGTACAACCAGTAGTTATGCGCAATCTACGCCTTTGGTTCGTGCTGAAATTAATACGCAGCCGCAGACTTTTGTATCTGATGATGAAAAAGCCTTAATCAGCTCGAATAAAGATGCTTTCCGTGAAGTGTGGCAAGAAACGGCGGGTAAACCTGAAGACATCGATTTAGATCTCGAAGATGATTTTGACTTTGATGCGCCTTTAACTGATGCTTCTGGTCGTCCAATGTCACGTGCGATGCAAGTGGCACAAAAACGCTTGGATTTACCGACTTTGCCGGGCTTGGAAATCTTAGATCCTGTAGATCCGAACAAGAAAGTCAATTTCACTGCAGAGCAATTGTCTCGCTTGTCTGAACTTTTAGAAATTAAACTGCAAGAGTTTAATGTCAAAGCCAAAGTTGTAGAGGCACAGCCGGGACCAGTCGTAACACGTTTTGAACTTGACTTGGCACCTGGTGTGAAAGCGTCTAAAGTCACCAATATTTCACGTGACTTGGCGCGTTCGATGTCTATGGCTTCTGTACGTGTGGTGGAAGTTATTCCGGGTAAACCGTATATCGGGATTGAAGTCCCAAATAGTTCACGTGAAATGGTTCGTCTTATTGAGCTGTTAGAAACGCCGGCATACCGTGATCCAAATGCCTTACTTAGTATGGCGATGGGTAAAGATATTTCGGGTAATCCTGTCTTGGCCGATTTGGCGAAAGCGCCGCATATGTTGGTGGCAGGTACTACAGGTTCTGGTAAGTCAGTCGCAGTCAATGCCATGTTGCTATCGATGTTGTTGAAATACACACCTGAGCAACTGCGACTCATCATGATTGACCCGAAACAGTTGGAACTTGCCAACTATAACGATATTCCACATTTATTAACGCCTGTTGTAACCGACATGAAAGATGCGGTGAGTGCATTGAACTGGTGTGTCAATGAAATGGAGCGTCGTTATAAGCTGATGTCCTTGATGAAAGTGCGTAAGCTGACTGACTTTAACCGTAAAATTGAAGAAGCAATGGCCAATGGTGAAGATCTGATTGATCCAACTTGGAAGCCAGATGACTCTGCAACCCAAAGTCGTGCGCCACGTTTACAGTCAATGCCGTTGATCGTAATTGTTGCCGACGAATTTGCTGACATGATCATGCAAGTGGGTAAAAAAGCCGAAGAAATGATTACCCGTCTTGCACAAAAATCACGTGCAGCAGGGATTCATTTGCTGTTGGCGACACAGCGTCCAACCGTAGATGTGGTGACGGGTTTGATCAAAGCCAATATTCCAACCCGTGCTGCGCTACGTGTGAACAGTAAACTGGATTCACGTACTATCTTAGATGCTGGTGGTGCGGAAGACTTACTGGGTCATGGTGATATGTTGTTCCTCGGACCGGGTAAAATTGAACCTGAACGAGTACATGGCGCGTTTATTTCAGACGATGAAGTGAACCGTATTTGTGATGCATGGCGTGAGCGCGGTGAACCGAATTATGTCGATGAAATCCTCACGCCTTATGATGAAGAGCCGACATCTCGCGGTTTTGAAGATGGTGATGGCGGATCAGACCGTGATGCGTTGTATGATCAATGTGTTAGTTTCGTTTTAGAAACACGTAAAGCATCGACGTCATCTTTACAGCGTAAATTCAGTCTCGGCTATAACCGTGCTGCACGGATTATTGATCAGATGGAAGAAAATGGCATCGTCAGTGGGATGGGGCCAAATGGTAAACGAGATATTTTGGTCTAAGTCCTAAAACAAAAAACCTGCTTCGGCAGGTTTTTTTTATTTTTAGATTGTGAACTCTTCTTGGTAGAACATGGACTGGGCCAGTTCGATAAAAGCTTTGCAGGCCGGGCTCATGAGTTTTTGATTTTTTACGGCGAGTCCAATCTGCCGTTGGGTATTTGGAAAGAGTGGACGTTTAACCACATGTGGATGTAGCGCCAACAGCTCAGCAGGCATAGCCATATCCGCAACGATAGCAATCCCTTCCTGTAAATTCACCATGTTTAAAATGGTTAACAGTTGCGACATTTGATAGGTAATTTTAGGTTGTATGTAGTGTTGTTTAAGCAGTTTTTCGACATGGGACTGGCTGCCCGCACGGGTCATAATAAAGGGGTAATTTTGCAGGTCTTGGATATTTAAATGACTGTGTTTGGAAACTGAATAACTATCTGGAATCAAGGCAATGAAAATGTCTTGAATTAACGGGAAGGTGAACAGCTGCGGCTTAGGGAGTACGGCAAAACCCACATCAATCTGACGTTCAGAAATCCAACGAGACACTTCTGCATCGGTACCTTCTTCGACATAGATCTCAATGTGCGGATAGCGCTCTCTATATGCCTTTAATAGCTCTGGAAGCAGATGAATCGAACTAGAAGAACCAAAAGAGCCAATTCTCAGCGTTCCTTGTTGAATACCATGTGCGGCATGCACTTCTTGTTGCATGATTTGCGTTGTATTGAGTACTTCCTTTGCGTGTAGTAGAAGTTGTTGGCCGATATGTGTTAGGGCAATAGCGCCTTGTTCACGGCTAAATAAGCTGACATTCCAATGTTGCTCTAAACACTTTAGGGCATGAGAGACAGCTGACTGAGTAATTCCCAGCTGTCGAGCAGCGAGAGTAAAGCTTTGTTGTTCTGCGACTTTAATAAAAATTTCAAGCTGAGAAAATGTCATTGCCATGAGTAATTACTCATTTTGTTATGAGTCTAGATGAGGATTATATTGTGCTACATAAATGGTTAAAGATGAAATAGCTTGTTTATTTCAAGGCGTACAGCATGAATATCGTCGTCGCATTGTTTCCCCTCGTTGCATTAATAGCGATGGGCTATATGCTTAAATACACACAGTTTGTTCAGGATGAATTTTGGGCAAATTCAGAAAAACTCAATTACTACGTTTTATTTCCTGTGCTGCTATTTTTGAATGTATCAGCCGTGCAATTGGATATGAACACTGTTTCACGAATGTTGACAGTACTGGTTGCGGGCACCTGTTTGATCAGCATCGTGTTGTGGGGGATCAAGCAGTTTATGCATATCCCCGTGCAGCGTTTTGGCGTGTATATCCAAAGTCATATTCGTTTTAATACCTATATTGGCTTGTCATTAATGGGGGCGCTGTTTGGCTCAGAAGGCATGCAAATGTTTGCCATGTTAATTGCCGTTGCTGTGCCCTTAGTTAATATTATTTCAGTATTGGCTTTTTCAAATTTAAGTGTGAAGCAATTGGGGCAGACCTGTCAGTCCATCGCAAAAAATCCCTTAATTTTAGGCTGTGTGGCAGGGGTATTGTTTAATTTATCAGGCTTGAGTCTGTTTAAAGGCTTACCTGAATTATTAAAAATATTGGCAGCCATGAGTTTACCGCTCGGACTACTTTCCGTTGGGGCAGCATTACAGTTTCAGCAAATGCGCGCCGATCTACGTCGTTTAAGTTTAAATACGATAGGGCGCCTCATGTTAATGCCATGTATGGCTTATCTATTGAGTACATGGATGGGTTTGACTGATTTTGAACGGATGATTTTAGTGGTCTTTTTTGCTTTGCCGACGGCATCATCGTCCTATATTTTGACACGCTATTATCAGGGCGATTCACAACTGATGGCGGCGATTATTAGTGTGCAAACCATTGGTTTTGGCTTGATGTTTCCATTGCTCATGTTGACCGTGCATTGATTATGATGATATTCAATAACGCCGGTATTAAATAAGATAAAAAAGCCCGCATCATGCGGGCTTTTTGGTACTCGAAATTAAGCAAATTTTGCCAATACTTCGAGGAAACCTGCGCTTTGACGTGGGTATTGAGCAATCACGTCATGAATACGCTGACCTTCAGGATTAGTTGCGTTCACATCACGGCCATCGGCAACGAATTGAGTCAAAAGACGCTCATAGTCATTTGGACGCATATGTTTGAAAGCATGGTAAAGCACGTGAAAGTCGCCATTCACTCCTTCAGGAGGAAGCTGAGTAAGGTAGGCAAATACACGCTCATCTGACCATTCTTCGTTGAACGTTGCTGGCTGAGATAATGCCATCGCAATCTCCTTGCTGGTTTAAAAATACAAAAAGGCAAAAATGAGTACGCAAGTAAAATGGTTTTATTCGCCATCTCTAAGTTAAGCGACTCATTTTATGGTTGGATCAAAAGTTATTTTTTATCCCGTTTACTCGAAGCAAAGCTTTTGATCTAACACAGGAATAAAACTAATCCAGCCCACTCGAAGCAAAGCTTCTCGTCTTGCGGCTGGGTAAAGCAGCGCTTTACTGATCCAGCCTCACATTTTGCCTTGATTCAATTTACTTGGCTAATCAGAATTCAGATTAACGTTCTTCAGGCAAATTGATATTCATTTCAAGCATTTCAATATTCGCTTCAGAACGAACAGACATTTGAATATGTTGCTCATCTACACCACGAACATAGCGATTTACCACTTGCATGATTTCTTTTTTCATCATGTCGATTTTGTCTTGGCTAAGGCGTTTACCTAAACCATTCTCAGATGCTACGATAACTTTTAAACGGTCTTTTGCCGTTTGTGCGCTTGACGGTTTCTCGTCGCTGCTAAAAAGTTTGCTCCAGAATCCTGCCATGATTACGCTCCAAATAGACGTGCTAACCAACCCTTAGGTTTTACCGTAATGTGACGGTAAGGGCGCTCTTCACCAAGGAAACGTGCAACAAGGTCATCATACGCTTGGCCAGCCGCTTCTTCTGTAAACAGAATCACTGGTTTACCTTCGTTTGATGCTTGTAGAACGCTTTTACATTCAGGAATAACACCTAAAGTCGGTACGCGTAAAATATCTTTTGAAATGTCATCAATCGTCAACATCTCTTGTTTATCCGCACGTTCTGGATTGAAACGTGTAATACATAGATGCTTACGGATACGACCTTCGTTTTGTTCTACTTTTTTGGTTTTGCTGTCGAGCATACCAATAATACGGTCAGAGTCACGTACCGAAGAAATTTCTGGGTTCGTCACAATGATCGCTTCATCAGCATGATACATTGCTAAAATTGCACCACGTTCGATACCCGCAGGTGAGTCACAAATAATGTAATCGAACTCTTGAGAAAGTTCGTCCATTACACGAGCTACACCTTCATCTGTTAACGCGTCTTTATCACGTGTTTGAGATGCTGGCAGAATGTAGAGATTTTCAATATCTTTATCGCGAATAAGCGCTTGTTGTAATCGAGCTTCGTTATTCAATACGTTTACAAAGTCATATACAACGCGGCGTTCACAGCCCATGATCAAGTCAAGGTTACGTAAACCCACATCAAAGTCGATCACAACAGTTTTGTGGCCGCGAAGGGCTAAACCTGTTGCAAAAGATGCGCTTGTAGTTGTTTTACCTACGCCACCTTTACCTGATGTTACGACAACAATTTTCGCCACCGAATCCACTCCTGTTATGGTTTAAATCCCCTTTTTTAATTAGGGGTTTGGTGATTATTTATACATTAAAATTGCAAAGCTTCAAATACTAGCTCTTGCTGGTCATTCAAATAAATATGTACTGGCTGTTTGACCACACGAGGTGGAATGTCATCAGCGACACAGTAAGTCCCTGCAATTGAAACCAATTCAGCTTCTAATGAATGGCAGAAAATACGTGCAGCCGTGTTCCCACCAGCTCCGGCAATGACTCTACCACGAGCACTACCATAAATATGTATATTTCCTGAAGCAATTACTTCTGAACCGCTATTAATCCCAGCATTAATAATGATATCGCCATGGTCTTGGACTAAACATTGACCTGTACGCAAGATTTCATTGTGATACGACGTGGCATGACGAATGGTTGGTACTTCGACTGCAGCAATTTTATCTTCGGTTTTTTCTTCTGCAGGCGCGGGTTCTTCAACCACTTGTTCGCGTGTCGGTTTAACTTGTTGTAGTTTGCGATCCGCAGGAACTACGGGAAATTGGATAGCACGTGCTTGGTCAGATAGCGGACCTTCAGTGACACCAATCGGTTGAATTTCAATACTAATAAGCAGTTGAATCAGTGCAATTAGTTCTTGATCAACCGTACTTTCAATCACGGCTAATGTTCCGGGTGGAAAAGCCTTTTGGAACATTGGAGTAAGTTGCTGGCGGATCGCATCATGATCATTGGTATCGAGGTGAATGCGAATCGCATTGACCATTTTGCCTTTTATCCGTATATCAGCCATATTGAATCCTTGAGACTTCTAACTATTACTTTTGTGCCGAAGTAGTTATGTTGTAAATAGAGCAAATCCTAGAACAATTTGCATGAATACTCTAGCGGAGTTCGCAATTATTTTTGACTAAGTGTTTATTCTGTAGCTTGGTCCTGCTCCTGCATAATCTGCTGCCACTGTTTTACTTTCACTTGCTTACGAATAGCTTCTAGACTTTCAAAAACCGCAGAGCGAACCAACTCATCCAGCTGGGCATTATTTTCGATTTCAATACGGCTAACACGCTGTGAAATGTCTAAATATAGATTGGGTTTCTGAGCCGTCGATGTATTGGGATAAGCCAACGGGGAAATTAAACCTTGGGTAATATTTTCACCCAAACGTTGCCCGATACTTTGAATCTGCTGTTCAATGCGGCTGCCAACGATTGGCACTAAGCGCAATAGCTGCGTGAGTTCTGGGGTGTCTTCGATGGCCTGACTGACGATTTGTCCGACGTTTTTGGCGATCAATTCACGTTCAGCACGGAGTTCTTTGCTTAAATTTTCTTGCAAAATTTCGGCCAAGACTTGGGTAAATAATTCGCGGTGATGCTGAACGACATTGCTAATCAAATCTTTATGTGTGGTACTGGTGTTTAACTCATGTCTAACTCCATCGAGTACGGTGAGTACCACTCGATCTGACAGTTCTTCCATCACGACTCGATAGTAGAACAATGCCTTTTTCTGCCATGCAGAAGGCACGATTTGATAGCCCATTTCATACAGTCGATAAGCAATAATGCCCGCACGAAATAAACGCAGGAAACGTAAATGCGGCACAATAGCTAAAATTTCGTACCAATGTATAAACGGGAAGAAGAACCAGCGCTGATGGTGCTTGTTGATGATGGCAATCGCCCAGCGCACCAACAATTCTACAATCAAAAAGATAATGAACCACGCTTCGGTAGTAATCACCCATGGATGTAAATGTTCACGGTAAAAACTCAGCACATCGGGCAGGTGGATACTGTTAAAGAACCAACTGCCAAGATTGCTCATGAGGAAAAAGTTCATGCACAGGCAGAACAAGTTAAAAACAATAATAAACACCATGAATATGTCATAAATCAAAAACAGTTTGAATGACCAACTGTTTGGATTGACATGATGATATTTAGATTTCTTGTTTTGCGGCATGCTGTTCTGCGACATAAAACTTCTTCTTAATTATTCAGTAACTGAGTATTTAGCTTTCATACGAGTAATGAGTTGGTCTTTCTCCGTCCACAGCTCATCCACCCAATGCTGAAATTTTTCACGGAATTCTGCATCATCTTCATAGTTGCCGCCATGCACCCACGTTGGAATTTCAATTTTACGTAAATCCACGGTGATACGTGGAACTTCACCTAGCCAAAATTCGCCATAACCTGGTGCACCATTTGGATAGACGATGGTCATATCTACGAGAGCATCAACTTGATCCCCTAAAATATTGAGTGCCAGTGCTAAACCACCCGCTTTTGGCTTAAGAAGGTTTTGATACGGTGACTGCTGCTGCGCATGCTTTTCAGGGGTAAAGCGAGTGCCTTCCAAATAGTTCAGCAGGGTAAAAGGCTGGCTCAATAACTGTTCACAAGATTTACGCGCTTCTTCCATATCTCGATATTTAAGTTCAGGATTTTTCGCGATTTGTTCTTTGCTATGACGTTTCATCATTGGGAAGCCTAAAATTTTAAAAGCTTGTCCAACAAATGGAATGAAAATGAGTTCCCATTTGGTAAAGAAACGCGTCAGTGGCATACGGGTTAAACCAAAATATTGGTTAACTGTTGTATCGACCCAACTCTGATGGTTACAGGTCATGAGATAGCGACCATGCAAATTTAAGTCGAGGCCTTCATCGATGGTGATATCCCATTTTGTGTTGGGTAAAACGTGATCAATTAACCAGTTATTGACCGTGAGCCAACTGTTGGTAATTTTTATGTTGGTTTCATCAACCTTTTTTGATTTTTTAAAGAGTTTGGTTAGACCAAGGGCTAGTACAGGAGGACCATGGAAAAAAGTACTGCCTGTCATAACTGAACCGACGGTAAGTCCTTTGCTAATTTTTTTTAGTGTCGGTTGCTTATTTGTTTGAGATGACATATAAAAAGTCCTAGCGGAAATTGTCCAAATAATGATTGATTCTAATAAATATAGTTCGAGTTGATTAAATAAAAAAGGGCATCTGCAGAACTGTGAAGAAATTGTGATGGAATTAACAAATAAATCTCGTATTCATATTACAAATTGTAACTAAACGTTTTATTATTAACAAAAAATCAATGGTTCAGCCATTTGTTTTACTTCATCATTTCAACCATACAACAAAACACAAAGAAGGAGGCATGCAATGCGTGCACTAGTAATTTCGGCAGTAGTTGGGGCAATGGCACTTACTGGTTGTCAAAACATGGAATATGACAAAGCAGCAATCGGTACTGGTCTAGGTGCTCTTTTAGGCGCTGGTATTGCTTATTCTAATGCTGATAAAGACAAAATGGGTCAAGCAGCTGCAATTGGTGCTGTAGTTGGTGGTGGTGCAGGTCTTCTTCTTGATAAGAAAGAACAACGTCTTAAACAAGAATTGGCTGGTACTGGTGTTGACGTAGGTCGTAATCCAGATGGTTCGATCAACCTTGTTATGCCATCAGTAACTTTCGCAACTAACTCTTCAACTATTCAATCTCAGTTCCAATCTGCGTTGAATGACGTTGCTAAAGTATTGCGTGAAGACGGTACTGCAAACAAACTTGCAATCGTTGTACACGGTCACACAGATAACACAGGTTCTGATGCGATCAACAACCCACTTTCTCAAAACCGTGCAAACTCAGTGAAAAACTACCTAGCGTCTCAAGGTATTTCTTCAACTCGTATTACTGCACGTGGTTACGGTTCAACTTCTCCAGTAGCGGATAACTCAACTGCTGCAGGTCGTGAACAAAACCGTCGCGTAGAAATCTCAGTTTACGAAACTAAATAAGTTTTAGTTCGAAACAAAAGGCCACCCTCGGGTGGCTTTTTTTATGGCATTTTTAATGACCGATAAAATACATTTTGCATTAGGCAAGATCGTTTCAGATGACTATAATCATCCTCGAATTAAAAAGAGGAAAGACTATGTCACTGGCAAGTCAGTTGAACGACAAGCAACTTGAAGCAATGAAATACACTCAAGGACCCTTGTTAGTACTTGCAGGGGCAGGTTCAGGCAAAACATCGGTTATTACCCGTAAAATTGCCTATTTGGTGAAGCATTGTGGTATTCCTGCGCACCGTATCACCGCGATGACCTTTACCAACAAAGCCGCGCGTGAAATGAAAGAGCGTGTGACGAAGCTGATGAGCCGTGAAGAGGCAAAAGGGCTGTCGGTTTCTACATTTCATAACTTCGGGCTAAACATGCTCCGTTTGGAATTAAAAAATACACCGTTAAAAAATAACTTTTCTATTTTAGATGCAGATGACTGCAAACGCATTTTGATGGACTTAATGCATCGCGACAATTTATCCGGTGCAGAAAGTAAAGAGCTGATTGCCAAAGCCATGAAAATGATTTCAGATTGGAAAAACGATCTGATTCCACCTGAGCAAGCGCATACCACTTGTGAAACAGCAGAAGACGTTCAGTTTGCACATCTGTATCAACTGTATGAGCGTAATTTACGTGCCTACAATGCTGTGGATTTTGATGATTTGATTGTCATGCCGACGCGCTTATTACAAGAAAATGCAGAAGTGCGTGATCGTTGGCAGAATCGAATCCGCTATTTATTGGTCGACGAATATCAAGATACCAACACCGCGCAATATATTTTGGTGAAATTACTCGTGGGTGTCATGGGACAGTTCACCGCGGTAGGTGATGATGACCAATCGATTTATGCATGGCGTGGTGCTAAGCCTGAGAATATGGCTTTATTGAAGGAAGATTTCCGTAATCTGAAAGTGATTAAGCTTGAGCAAAACTATCGCTCGACCAGTCGTATTTTAAAAGCTGCCAATACAGTTATTGGCAATAACCCACATATTTTCGATAAAAAGCTTTGGTCAGATAAAGGCCATGGTGAAGTGATCCGCGTGATTACTTGTCGTAATGACGATGATGAATCAGAACGCGTCGTAAAAGACTTGATTACGCACAAGCTGATGAACGGTAAAAATTGGAAAGACTACGCCATTTTATACCGTGGTAATTTCCAAGCACGTGCTTTGGAGACACAGCTACGCCAAATGCAGATCCCGTATAAATTATCGGGTGGTCAGTCTTTCTTCGCTCGTGCTGAAATTAAGGACTTGATGAGCTACTTACGTTTGATCATCAACCCTGAAGATGACAGCGCATTCTTACGAATTATCAATACGCCAAAACGTGCGATTGGTCCGGTGACTTTGGAAAAGCTTGGCTTATTTGCGCAGGAAAGTAATTTATCCTTACTCAGTGCAGCAGGTGACCAGCGCTTAAGCATGGCGATTCCGAAAAAAGCCACAACCCAATTGGCCGAATTTGCGGACTTTATTTCGACCTTTACTCGTGAATTATTAGAAGATGATGAACCTGTTCCGATCATTCGTCGCATGATGATTGAAGCAGGTTATATCGACTATGTTAAAGAATCTGCAGCTACACCTGCGCAGGAAAAAACCAAACTGGATAATATTGAAGTGCTATATAGCAGTATTCAAAGTTTGATAAACCGCGCTGAAGATGTAGATGAAAAGAACATTGAAAGTGTGATTCGTAAAATGGTGCTGCTCGATATGTTAGAACAGCAACAAGAAGAAGAAGACACCGATAAAGTCAATTTGTTAACACTTCATGCGTCGAAAGGTCTGGAATTTCCATTCGTTTATTTGATTGGTCTGGAAGAAGAAATTCTACCGCATAAAAACTCCATTGCTGCCGACACGGTTGAGGAAGAACGTCGACTGATGTACGTAGGGATTACTCGTGCACGTCAAGGCTTAACTATGACTCTAGCAGAGCAACGTAAAGCCGGTGGTCAAATGCGACAAATGACACCAAGCCGTTTCTTGGACGAACTGCCACAAGATGAATTGGAGTGGTTAGGCCGCAAGAAAAAGCTGGCAGGGGATATCGATCCTAAACAGCAAGCACAGCATTATTTAGAAAATTTACGCGCGCTGATTAAGCGTTAAAGCTTAAAGCGTAGAATATTTTATTTATTTTTTGAAATTCGTTTTATTGAAACAGGAATGAACCATGAAAGTTCAAGTTAAAGTTCTCGACACACGTTTAGGTACGGAATGGCCAATGCCAACTTATGCCACAGCAGGTTCGGCAGGTCTTGATCTCCGTGCATGTGTAGAAGAAACCACCGTAATTGAACCGGGTCAAACTGTTCTGGTAAAAACAGGCCTATCGATTTATATCGAAGATACTAACTTTGCAGGTTTAATTCTGCCACGTTCAGGCTTAGGTCATAAACACGGAATCGTGTTGGGTAACTTGGTCGGTTTGATTGACTCAGACTACCAAGGTGAATTGATGGTATCTGTTTGGAACCGTAGCCAAACGGCATTTAGCCTAGAGCCGGGTGAGCGTTTAGCACAATATGTTTTAGTGCCAGTTGTACAAGCTCAGTTTGATATTGTAGATGAGTTTGAAGCCACTGAACGTGGTGCAGGCGGTTTTGGTCATACAGGTAAAAACTAATCAGCGCGAGACTTTTGATCCAGTGTGTTGACAAGTAAATGCCTACAATCAAGTAGCTAATAAAAACCATCCTCGTGATGGTTTTTATTTAAATTTTAAATTTATTCATAATATCTAGATTTTTATCGTGAAAGATTATGGTGCCTACCAGAGAGTGTTGAATTCTGATGAACTTAATACGTTTATACTTTTGAATGACATGAATATCTGAATCAATGATGAGTGATTTTATTTTGATCAATTTACTATATGTGTACAGAGTGGATTTTGAATATAAAAAATCTTGGAAAAGTAAAAATTTAATTAGATAAAAGAAAATAAGCAAGTTAATTAAATGTAACTCAAAGATTTATTTATGAAAATAATCTTGAAAACAAGAAGTAATGTTAGATTGTTGTCAGATTTTTGGTCAGTGCTTAAATATTATTAATTGATTATTAACTAAAATTGTTATAAAAAAGTTACACTTTTTTACAGGATTTTATCCTTTAATTAAAAGCTTAAATTCTCATGAGAATTTTAGATTTTTTAATTAATAAAGATGTAATTAGAAGAACATAGTATGGGTTCACTGTTTAATCACTTTCCGCAACATATTTTTCGTGCATATGATATTCGTGGGAAAATATCGCTATTAAATGCTGATTTAGTTCAGTCGATTGCTTACGGCTTAGTAAAACAATATTTAGATGCAGGTCAAAAGAGCCTTGCTATTGGCTATGATGCGCGTTTAACCAGTCCAACCTATGCAACAATAATTCAAAAAGTCTGCCATGATGCTGGCCTTGAAGCGGAAATTATTGGCTGCTGCTCAAGCCCGATGTTGTATTTTATTGCGGGACAATTTCAAGGCAATGGCATTATGGTGACGGCGAGCCATAATCCAAAATCAGATAATGGTATCAAGTGGATTATCAAAGGTGAGCCACCTTGTCCAGAGATGATTCAACACGTCGCAGTCGAAGCACGAAATTGTTTCTCATCGGAACGTGTGCATTTGATGACTAAACTTGAGCCACACGAAATCAAGCCTGAATATTGTTTGGCTTATCAAAAATTCATTTTAGATGACATTCATTTACAGCAACCGCTTAAAGTTGTGATCGATGGCATGCATGGTTCAGCTGGGCATTGTGCAGCCTTATTATTAAATAAATTAGGCTGTGAAGTTTTGGCATTACGTTGCCAAGCTGATGGACATTTCCCTGATCATGCTCCAGATCCATCACAGCTCAAACATTTAACCCATCTCCGCCAAGCCATACAGCTACAAAAAGCCGATATTGGCATTGCTTTAGATGGTGATGGTGATCGTTTAGTGCTGATTGATGAAACTGGCAAAGTCGTTTCTGCAGATCGATTATTGTGTTTATTTGCTGAAATTTGTTTGACTCAAAAACCACATGCAGAGGTGGTATTTGATGTGAAATGTTCAACAATGATTCGGGATACCGTGTGTGATCTAGATGCGCAGCCTATCATGATTCGAACGGGCAGTAGTTTCTTGCGAAAGTATATTTCCCAATCTAAAGGCAAAGCGGTTTTTGGTGGTGAATACGCAGGGCATTATGTTTTTAATGACGGTCGTGGTGGTGGATATGACGATGGTCTATATGCTGCCTTAAGGGTCTTAGAATATATTCAAGCTCAGGGACTGACATTGTCAGAAGCTTTGGCGAAATATCCGGAGCGCTTTAGTACCGAAGATTTATATGTCAGTACGCATCAGCATGATCCAGCGGAAGTTTTAAAGCAGGTTGAAGCTAATTCTGCGCGAATTCCGGCACAAATCAGTAAAATTGATGGAATACGCCTTGATTTTGATGATGGATTTGGCATCATTCGAGCATCGAATACAGGTGAGTATTTCACTTTACGCTTTGATGCCAACTCATCAGCACGCTTAAAAGAAATACGAGATCTGTTTGTTTCCATGTTAGTTGAGCACTATCCAGACATTGCTCATGACATTCCAGATGCTCAATAAGGAGAGGCAAATGCCACATCAACATACTGGCATCGACAAAGCACAAATCCTGACGGAAGCTTTGCCGTATATTCAACGTTTTGCGGGTAAGACGCTGGTAGTGAAGTATGGTGGTAATGCCATGACGGATCCTGAGCTTGAGAGCTCATTTGCACGTGATATCGTGCTGCTGAAAACGGTTGGTTTAAATCCGATTGTGGTACATGGCGGTGGTCCACAAGTGGATTCATTCCTCAAACAATTAGGCCGTGAATCAGATCGTATCGACGGTATGCGCGTGACAGACCCTGCAACGATGGAAGTTGTTGAGATGGTCTTGGGTGGCAGCGTGAACAAATCGATTGTGAACTTAATCAATAAACACGGTGGCCGTGCGATTGGTTTAACCGGTAAAGATGGTAATTTGATCCGTGCGCAAAAATTATTGATGGAAAAAACAGCCGAAGATGGTTCAGTAAAACAGATTGATTTAGGTCTAGTTGGCGAAGTGGTTGGTGTGAAAACTGACGTACTTGAAATGTTTACCCAAAGCGATTTTATTCCTGTGATTGCACCATTAGGTGTAGACGAAGACGGCAACACCTATAACATCAATGCTGACTTGGTTGCAGGTAAAGTGGCTGAAGCATTGGGTGCGGAAAAGCTAATTTTATTGACCAATATCACGGGTGTTTTAGACGAAAATAAAAATCTGCTGACTGGGTTAACCACCCAAGAAGTCGATCGTTTGATTGAAACTGGCGTAATCTATGGCGGCATGATTCCGAAAGTTGGCTGTGCATTAGATGCAGTCAAAGGCGGCGTAATCAGCGCGCATATCGTTGATGGTCGTGTACCTCATGCAACATTACTTGAAATCTTTACAGATCATGGTGTGGGGACTTTAATCACCAATCGAACCAATGTGAAAAAAGCTTAAGATACTTAGCATTTTTTGATATAAAAAAGCCTCTTTTGAGGCTTTTTTATTATTTATCAGTTGGCTAAGTGACATTTGAAAAGATCAAATAATGTATTTGCCCTGTTGGATTATAAAAACTCTTACAATGGCGCCGATTTTAGATTTACAACAACTAAAACTGTCATGCACAATAGAGAAATCATAGATTTACTGCTGAAATGATCGATATGTGCCAGCTGCTCGGAATGAATTGTGCGACTCCTACCGATATTACTTTTTCGTTTCGGGGATTTTCGCAGCGAGCAGGAATTACCTCAGATCATTGTGATGGCTTTGGTATCGCTTTTTTTGAAGATAAAGCATGTCGTTTATTTGTCGACAATCAATCTGCTGTAGAGTCTCCGATTGCTGAGCTGATCCGAAACTACCCGATTAAATCTCGCAATGTGATTGCACACATTCGTAAAGCGACACAAGGCAAAATTAATCTTGAAAACTCACATCCATTTAGCCGTGAATTGTGGGGCAGACAGTGGATTTTTGCGCATAATGGCGACCTGCATGGCTTTCAGCCTGAGCTCACGGGGCGCTTCAGCCCCGTCGGTAATACCGACAGTGAATTGGCCTTTTGCTATTTGCTCGAGCAAATGGTGAAACGTTTTGGTTATACCGAACCAACACTCGATCAGGTATTTGATCTGCTATTGGAAATTTCTCCGAAAATTGCAGAACATGGCACCTTTAATTTTTGTTTGTCGAATGGGCAGGCGCTCTTTAGTTATGCGATTACCAAGCTGCATTGGCTGGTTCGAGAGTTTCCATTTCAGCCTGCACAGTTGATTGATATTGATGTTGAAGTCGATTTTAGTGAAGTCACTACGCCTGAAGACCGTGTTGCCGTGATTACCACTGAACCCCTAACGCAAAACGAAGTTTGGACAGCATTTGAGCCGGGTGAAATGATTTTATTTCAACATGGTCGTCCAATTCGTGCTGCAAAGACGGTTGTTGAACGTTTAGAACGTGAGCGGCTGGACCCATCTTTAAAACGTGTCACACGTGCAGATCAGTATTAATTTTGAATGAAAGATATTCATTATAAAAATGAATATCTTACACTTTATTGAATTAAGGGTGTTTTCTAAGATATTGAATTGATTAAAAAATATCTTAGCTTTATACTCGGGATTAAATAAATTAACATAATAAAAACAATTGATTACAATATAAATGGCAGTATTTCAATTAAAACCAACCTTTTTACTTCATTTTTATTTAAGTTCTTTAATTATATGATGAAATTTACGTGATAAGTCCTTCATATTTATAGGTGGTCGTAATGAAAATGAAATGGGTTCCAGAATACAATACTGGTATCGATGTGATTGACGATCAACACAAACGGATTCTTGACTACATCAATGAAATTGATGGCATTGACGCAAATACAGATCGTGATCGTGTAAAACAAATTCTGGAAAACATTATTGATTACACGCAATCACATTTTACCTTCGAAGAATCTTTACAAGAAGAAGCGGGTTATAAATATCGTGTGCCACATAAACGCGTACATGATTTATTTATTAAAAAAATTGAATCTTACCGTGACCGTTTTGAAATGGGGCATGCGATTGAAAATGAATTACATGAAGTGCTTTCAAAATGGCTGATTAACCATATTCAGCACGATGATGCTGATTATGTCGGTGCGGTTAAAGAAAATATGATGGGTATCATCAAAGAAAAAGAAAAGAAAAAAGGCAAAAATTGGTTTGCACGTTTCTTTTCATAACCTCAAAAAATGAAATAAAAACAATTAAATTCTAATAATATCATTTGCGCAGCAAATCACCTTTAAGGTGATTTGCTTTTTGTTTTTGATTTTCAAGGCACAGCAAGGCAAAATAGCGCTAGAATTTTCAAAGGAATTTGTCATGCAGGACAATGCGATGTCGAAATGGTTATCGCCACTGATGGCGTTCTGTTTATCTTTTATCATTATTGCAACTTTAGCACCGGTAACAGGTATTCAAATTGAACGTCAGCTAGATTTCTGGCTGTTGTGGCTAGGTACAATGCTTATTTTAGCTTTACCGCTATGTTATTTGGAAATTGCTTTAGCAAAACGTTCAAAAATTACAGCAGTTCAAGCACTGTCTTCGCTAACACGTGATGCGGATGCTTCACCCAAATGGCGTATAGTCGGTTGGCTTGCCGTAGTATTTATTCCATTTTTAGCAGGTGCCATGCTTTCAGCCGCGTCGCAATATGTGGCAATTTTTACAGCTAATGGCTTTGCCTATAGCATTATTTTGGCTGTCCTTGCGGTCATTGCATTTGCATTGTCGTTTGTACCACGCCAATTTTTAGTGATTTTGACCGCTATTGGTGTGATTGCTGCAGTAGTTTTAGCGAATGTTATGGGAACTGCCTTACCAGAGTGGAAAATGACTGCGCTCGAATTTAGTGAGTGGGGCAATGCAACTGTCTTGGCGCTCGTAGCAAGTGGTTTGGGGATGGGCTTGTATTGGCAGTCAAGTTTACCAGCCGTGAAGCAACAAGAGATTGCAAGCAAAACGGTATTTCCGATTTGGATCGCTCAACTTTTGGCAGTGGTTGCTTTTGCCTTTTTCGCAGCAAAAGCACAAGTATCTGCTTTAGCACTGGTTGTGGGTTTAGTCGCAGCTTCAGCATTGCTGATTCAAATGGCACGTGAACAATTACAACAACGCCAATTGGCCATAGTGGTGCAATGGGCGATTTTATTGGTTGCGGTTTTTGTATGGGCACTGAGCACTGTTGTTCCAGTATTTAATATTGCCTTGTTGATTTGGGGCTTAATTATTTGTCTGATTTATGCGATTTTCGCAGGTTGGATTATGAAGATTAGTCATCTACGTAAGTCAATGAACTTCAGTCATGAAACCTTTTATAATATTTGGCGTATTGCTGTACGTATCGTAGTGCCCTTGTCAATAATATTGGCATTGGTGGCTGTGATTGGGCAGTTATTCTAATGACAGCTCAGTTACAAGTGTGGGTGGCTTATGCGAGCGTGGAACAGCAGATATTAATTCCTCTAATCTTTAATCCCGGTATGACGGTTGAAGATGCTATTGTGCAAAGTGGCATTCGAAAACAAGTAGATTTACCAGAAGTATTAACACTAGGAATCTTCGGGGCGCGTGTAAGCGATTCATCTCAGTTACTTGAAGCAGGTGATCGTGTCGAAATCTATCGTGCATTAACCATTAATCCGAAAGATATTCGTCGTAATCGCGCCAAGAAAAATCCCGTTGGTCGTTATTGTCGAGGCAATCGTTTCAAACAATTGTACTTATAAAAAAAACCCCTAAATTTAGGGGTTTATTTTTATCTGAAAGCGACTATAGTGGTGGCGCAGTTAAAATCGCTTCTTTAGAACCTGGTAAGCCAGGTTGAGACTCTGGAATGGTTTCTAAGCCTTCAATTTTTTGAACGATACCGTTTTGGTCAAAGAAGATTTTTAAGTGTTGACCATGTGCAGCAGGAATCTTGGCTTTTTTAGCATATGTTCCTGGGGTATACTTATAAATGTAGTCCCAACGTAACGGATTCATTGGATCGGCAACAGTTGGACTACCTAGCAAAAAGCGAACTTGTTGGTGGCTCATTCCCACTTGAATTTTAGCCGCTTGTGCTTGAGTTAAAGGTGTACCTTGTGGAATATCAACTTTATAAACGCCCAAGGTTGAACAGCCTACGAGCAATGAAGTGACAAATAACGTCAGCATGATTTTTTGCATTTTGCTAAACTATCCCAAATTAATTATGATGCATTTGATCCAAGGATAGATCATACTGCATCTAAACTTTGTTGCATATTCCAACTTTAATTTTGTTGAGAGACCTTTTTTCATGCCTATTTCAAATCAAGATTTACGTAAAGCTGGACTTAAAGTTACACTTCCACGAATTAAAATATTGGAATTGCTTGAAAATTCAAGACAACATCACTTAAGCGCAGAAGATATTTATAAGACTTTACTTGAACAGGGTGAAGATGTGGGTTTAGCAACTGTGTATCGCGTGTTAACACAGTTTGAAGCTGCAGGTATTATTCAACGCCATCATTTTGAAAACAATCATTCTGTTTTTGAGATTATGCAAGAAGATCACCATGACCATATTGTGTGTCAAAACTGCAATAAAGTGGTGGAATTTACTAATGATGTGATTGAGCATGAGCAACATCAAGTGGCAGAAAAATTTGGTTTCCAACTTACAGGTCACTCATTAAATCTTTATGGCTATTGTGATGCGCCTGAATGCCAAGAAGCATATCGTAAAAAATAATCCGATGCGGATGAGAATGAATAAAAAACAGACTTCATGTGAAGTCTGTTTTTTATTTCCGAAAGCGTTTAAGCAAAATTAATGTTGACCATCAAAGGTAATATTTGAATTTGCACGCAGTAAATGCTCACCGCCTTCTTCAGACAATTTAATTTGTAGACGCAGGTCGTTCGGTGAGTCGGCATGTTTGAGCGCATCTTTGTAGCTAATTTGCTTGGCTTTATAAAGGTCATATAAGGCTTGGTCAAAGGTTTGCATACCTAGTTCACGAGAACGCTTCATCAGGTCTTTAATTTCATGCACTTCACCCTTACGGATTAAGTCTGAAATTAAAGGTGAGTTGATCAAAATCTCAATGGCAGCACGACGTGAATTACCATCAATGGTTGGAATCAACTGCTGCGCAACCATTGCTTTTAAGTTCAAAGACAAGTCCATGAATAGCTGACTATGACGATCTGCTTCAAAGAAGTGAATGATACGATCGATGGCCTGGTTGGCGTTGTTGGCATGCAGTGTTGCAAAAACCAAGTGACCGGTTTCAGCAAAGGCAATCGCATAGTCCATAGTTTCTCGTGAACGAATCTCACCAATCAGAATCACGTCAGGTGCCTGACGTAGCGTATTCTTTAAGGCAACTTCGAAAGAGTCGGTATCAATACCCACTTCACGTTGGGTAATGATACAGCCTCGGTGTTGGTGTACAAATTCAATCGGGTCTTCAATTGTAATGATATGACCTTTGCTATTTTCATTACGATAGCCAATCAAAGATGCCAAAGAGGTTGATTTACCTGTACCCGTTGCACCTACGAAAATGATAATGCCACGCTTGGTCATCGCTAATTCTTTTAAAATCGGCGGTAATTTCAACTCATCCATCGTTGGAATAACGGTTTCGATACGACGCAGAACCATACCTGGCTGGTCACGTTGTTGAAAGGCGCTGACACGAAAACGAGCAGATTTACTGGTATTACTAATGGCAAAGTTACATTCTCGCGTATCGGCAAATTCCTTACGCTGTTTGTCAGACATAATCGAATGTAAGATTTGACCGACAGTCGGGCCCGGTAACTTAGTCGAGCCAATTGGCAAAATTTGCCCATTGATCTTAATCGAGGGTTCAACATCGGCTGTAATAAACAAATCCGATGCTTTTTTCTCCACCATATAATCAAGTAAGCCGTTAAAATCCATAACGATCGCCCCAAAAAAATAAAAAAATTACAAGAAAGATTCGGGTTGCTTCGCTGCAGTCCGTGCAGTCTGCGTACTAATAATGCCTTTTGCGACAAGATTTTTTAGGCTTTGATCGAGTGTGGTCATACCGTAGTTGGCACCCGTTTGAATCGCTGAATACATTTGCGCAACTTTGTTTTCACGAATCAAGTTACGGATCGCAGGAATACCAATCATAATTTCATGGGCAGCCACACGACCACCGCCATTTTTCTTGAGTAGGGTTTGTGAAATTACGGCTTGAAGTGATTCGGATAACATGGCACGAACCATATCTTTTTCTTCAGCAGGGAATACGTCAATCACACGGTCAATGGTTTTTGCCGCAGAGGTGGTATGTAGAGTACCGAAGACCAAGTGACCGGTTTCAGCAGCTGTCAGTGCCAAACGAATGGTTTCAAGGTCACGCATCTCACCGACTAAGATAATATCCGGGTCTTCACGCAGTGCGGAACGAAGTGCTTCGTTAAAGCCGTGGGTATCACGGTGTACTTCACGTTGGTTGACCAAACATTTTTTAGATTCGTGTACAAATTCTATCGGGTCTTCGACCGTTAGAATATGGTCATATCGGTTGTCGTTAATGTAATCGACCATCGCAGCAAGCGTGGTTGATTTACCCGAACCCGTTGGACCGGTCACCAGTACGATGCCACGTGGATATTCACAAATATCTTTGAAGATTTGGCCCATGCCAAGATCTTCAATGGTTAGTACTTTTGAAGGAATGGTACGGAATACGGCACCAGCACCACGGTTTTGGTTAAATGCGTTCACACGGAAACGAGCCACACCAGGTACTTCAAATGAAAAGTCAGTTTCTAATTTTTCTTCGTAATCACGACGCTGTTTATCGTTCATGATGTCGTAAACCAATTTGTGCACTTCTTTATGTTCAAGAGCAGGAAGGTTGATACGACGAACTTCACCATCCACACGAATCATTGGTGGCATACCAGAAGATAAATGTAAATCCGAAGCGTTATTTTTGGCAGCAAAGGCCAATAGTTCTGTAATGTCCATAAAATCCCCGAGATAAAAATTAAATCTTAATTATTTTGATAGAATAATAAGGCTTTCCCACAGCTTAACCAACACTTAGTTGCAGGGCAATGCAAAAAAAGATGAATGAAATGAGAACCCCGTCAATGAATAAACTTCAAGAAGCACGAAATCAAGTCTTGCAGCAAATTGAGCAGGCTTGCCAACTTGCGGGTCGACCACAGCAGTCGGTTGAATTGTTGGCTGTATCTAAGACGCATCCTGCTGAAATGCTAAGAGAAATGTATGCAACGGGGCAACGATCATTTGGTGAAAACTATCTGCAAGAAGCACTTGAAAAAATTGAGGCTTTGGCGGATTTAGAAATTGAGTGGCATTTTATAGGCCATGTGCAGCGCAATAAAACCAAACATTTGGCTGAAAAATTTGCGTGGGTGCATGGGGTAGACCGTTTAATTATTGCGGAGCGTTTATCGAGTCAGCGAGACGCAAGCCAAGCACCTTTGAATATTTGCCTACAAGTCAATATTGATGCGCAAGATACGAAGGATGGCTGTCAGCCGAATGAAGTTGCAGATTTGGTCGCTCAGATTTCTGCACTACCGAATTTACGCTTACGTGGACTGATGGTGATTCCTGCTCCAAACAATCCGCAAGCGTTTGCTGATGCCAAAATGCTCTTTGAACACGTCAAAGCACAGCATGCGAAACCTGAAGATTGGGATACATTAAGTATGGGGATGTCAGGCGATATGACTGATGCGATTGCTGCGGGTTCAACGATGGTTCGCGTGGGGACAGCATTGTTTGGCGCACGTGATTATTCAAAATAGGACAGAAGATTCAGCCTGCTTTCAAAAACTAGGCTTATAAAGTGTAAGCACAGCAGATAAATTTTCACAATAGATGAAACCTATGGGTTCAAAGTGAGCCTTTTAATTTGAACTTTCCATTAAAGTTGAGTACAAAATAATCAGGATGTTTTTGATATTGAAGTAATTCACACTTGGACAAATAGGGAAGTTCATGACGGCATATTATCAGTTGATTCAACGCGACGTAGATGCGCAAGGCTGTGTCACGGCACATTACCATTCGACCAATTTAGCACAAGGTGCATGGAATGCACATGAGCAACACATGGCACCAGCTACAGGCATTATTTGTGCTGAATTAGACCGTTTTTCACCACGTCATGATATGCGTATCGGGCGCATTAGCCTCGATATTTTGGGCTTAATTCCTGCTGGCGAGTTTGAAATAATCACGCAAGTGATTCGTCCGGGAAAAACCATTGAACTGATTGAATCTGAAATGCGGGCTCAGGGCAAAACCTGCATTGTGGCACGCACTTGGCGCATGATGACGCAAAATAGCCAGTCCGTGAAAGGTTTGGAGGATGCTGATGTGACTGGGCCAGAAACTGCGCCGATTTGGGACGGTATCCGTCAGTGGCCGGGGGGATATATTCAGTCGATTGAAGCAAGAAGCCATGGGCGCCGTGCAGGTCAAGGCATTGTGTGGCTGAGAACACAGCATGACATGGTTGAAGGTGAGCCGACTGCTGATTTTGTCCGTTTAATGGGCATGGTTGATACCGCCAATGGTATTGTTCCGCGTCAGGATTGGCCATTTGGCTGGGGCTTTCCAAATCTGGATCTACAAATCCATTTGCACCGTTTACCACAGGGACAGTGGTTAGGTCTGGAAACCGTGCAGCAGTATGGAGCGGATGGTGTTGGTTTGAGTAGTTCTGTATTGCATGATGTCCATGGCCCATTTGGGCGTAGTGAACAGATTTTAACGCTACGTCCACTCGGGACGTAATGATCTAGAGAATCAAAAATTATAAAGCCTGCTTTAAGCAGGCTTTTTTTAAGATACGATTTGGATGGTGCTTGCACCTGCTCCGACAGGATTGACTTGAATTTGCACAGGGATTCGTTCGTGCATTTCTTGAATATGCGAGATCAATACTACTTTACGGCCTTGGTTTTGCAACTGATCTAGAGCATTCATGACCATGTGTAGACTTGAGGCATCTAGCGTGCCAAATCCTTCGTCAATAAATAGGCTTTCGATTTTCGTTGTTCCTGATGCCATGCTTGCAATGGCTAAGGATAAAGCGAGTGCTGTTAAGAACGACTCACCACCTGAAAGCGAAGAGACAGAGCGAGTTTCGCCATCCATGTCATGATCGATAATGGCTAGACTTAAGGAATTTTCAAGGCGCTTTAAGGTATAGCGCTGTGAAAGTATCGCCAATTGCTGGTTAGCATACTCGATTAAAATATCAAGGTTATATTGCTGCGCCAAATCACGGAACTTCTTGCCCGTTGCATCGCCCATTAAGCTCGAAATTTTATTCCAACGATGTTCTTCAGATTGGATCTGTTGAATCTGATCGGCAAATTGTTTTTGTTTGCTGAGGTTAGAAAAATGAACATCTAACTTACTTTTAAGTTGATCTCTAAGTTCTTGCTGTTCTGCAAGGGCTTTAAGATTTAGTGCAATGACACGCTCGATTTGTAAAATTTGTATTTCAGGCTGTGTTTTTAAATGCTGTTTCAACGTTTCTTGAATAGCCTGAATACCTGCTTGAGCATCTGAATAGGCACGTTCTGCATTTAAAACACGCTGTTTAAGCTGCTGTTCTTGTTCATATGAAATTGCACTAAGTTGCGCTAACAGCGTTTCACTAAATTCTGAATTTTGGCTCATCCATTGTTGAAGCGTATTTTCAACATGCCTCATTTGAGTGACTAATTGTGTTTGCTGGGTGAGGTATTCTTTTAAGCGACTTTGACTGGTTTCAAAGGCTTGACGTACTTGATCGAATGTTTGACGAGCCTGATTGAATCTCGTCTGTAACAGTTGTCTGTTTTGGTCAAAATCATTTAACCAATCATGTGGTTTTTCAACTTGTGTTTGGGTCATCTCAAAAATAGTTTGAATCGCAATATCACTATTTTTTTTGCCCTCAATTGTTAAATTTTCAATTAGATTTTGAGCCGTTTGAATTTTTTCCTGACTAAATTTAATTTGTTGCTGATAGTGCTCAAGCTGTTGTGAAGTTTGATTATATTGAGTATTTAACTCGTGGCGTTGCTTTAAGTAATTTTGACGTTGTTGTAGTGTGTGATAAATCTGTTCAGCCGCGCTTAAAGTCGACTGTTCCCATAATTTTTTTTCTACGTCATTCAACACAATGAGAATATGCTGAATATTGATTTCAGCTTGTTGCACACTGGATAAGTGCTGTGTGGTTTGTTGAATTGAAGTTATGAGTGCATGACTTTGTTTTTGAGCATTTTCATGTGAAATTAAGGCATCTTCAGTTTGTTTTTGCGCTTGTTGTGATTCATTGATTCTTGTCTGAATCAGTTGCGCCAAGGCTTCATGCTGATGTGAAAAATCAAAAGAAATATTTAGAATATTTAATTGTTGTTGAAGCGCATTTTTTGCCTGATCAAGTTGTATTTTTAAGGTCGCTAGCTGTTGCGCATTGGCATCCATTAACGCGGTTTGCTGAGTGGAGGTGGTTTGTAATTTTTGCCAAGCTTCGAAAGCCACTTTTTCCAATGCAAGTGCTTGTTGTTCTTGTTGCGTTTGTAGTTTCAGTAATTCATCAGAAAAAGCTTCTTTTTCTGAATAAGGATGATGGGTACTTCCACAGACTAAACACGCTTCGCCATCGACCAAATCTGCACGCAATTTTTCAATATTTTCCGTATTCAGTAAGCGCTGTTGTTGCAACATGTGTTGCAGTTTTTCACGCTCATTTTTCTGCGTTTGATAGGTAAGTTCGGCCGTTTTTAGCTGCGTATGACTTTGTTTAATTTGCTGAGCTAGTGTACGTTTCACCGTCATGAGATTGGTGTTTTCAGCATCAATATTTTGGAAGCTTTGCCATTGTTGCTGAACAACATTGAGCTGATTTAATTTTTGTAAAAGCTGGTCACGTTCGTAACGTAGTGATGAAATTTTCTGATTGAGCGCATCTTCTTGCCCAAATGTTTGCGTTAATTTTTCAAGTTGTTTTTGTTGTGTCTGTAATTGTGTATTGGCTTGTTGCACATTGCCATAATTTTTTTCAAATTGTGCATAACTTTGAATAAATCGTTGAGTCTGTGTGATATGCGCTGAAAGTGCATCATCGAGTGAGGCAAAGTGATTTGAACTTTCTAGCTGTGCCGTGTGTTGAGCAATATTGGTTTGCAGTTGCTCAAGCTGTTCCTTCATCTGTTTTTCATTGTTGATATGCGGAACAAGTTGGTTTTCAATCTCTTTAAAATCACCTTGCGCTTTGCGTAATTGATCTACCAATACAAGACGTTCAGCAATCCGGTCACGCACCAGTTTAATTTTGTCTTGATGTTGAATCTCAAATTGATGCTGTTGTTTTTGTTCTGTATCTATTTTTTCAAAGATGGTTTTTTCAGCATTGAATTGTTGTTCAATCTCTGAAAAATGCTGTTGTGCATGTGTCAATTGCGGCTGTAATTGTGCAATTTCAAGCTTGATATTTTTTTGTTGAATTACACTTGGGCGTATAGATGAAAAGCGTTCAAGTTGTTGCAGTTGTAGCTTTTCAGGCGCAAGTGCATCAAGTTGTTGTTGCTGATTTTGTAGTTGTTGCTGACGTGCTTGCACATCAGTTTCGTATTTTTGCTTTTGTTCATACCACTGTTGATTTTTTTCGAACGCTGATTTTTCTATTTCCAGCTTTTTATATTCTGTAGAAACCGTATTGAATTGATTCGTGGTTGTTATTAGATCTTCATCAGACAATATTTCAATATGTCCTAAAACATTTTCCAGCTCTTTACGCTGATTGGCAATTTGTTTAGTTTTTTCAAAGGCCAATTGACCAATTTTTCCGAAAATACTGGAATTGGTCAGATATTCCAATAGCTCGCCACGTTCATTATCACGCGCTTTTAAAAAAGCGGTCACTTCTGACTGAGCCAGTAAAACAGCACGAGTAAATTGCTCAAAACTGAGTTGAGTAATGCGTAAAATTTGGCTCTCAACCGCTTTAGTTTTATCTGCAACGACACTGCCATCCGTTAAGCATTTCAGTGAACGCTGTACGCTTTGCAATTTGCCATTTGGGTTTTCACGGGCACGTTTAATTTCCCAACGCGCTGAATAGACTTTTTGGTCTTGGGCAACAAAGCTGAGCTCGGCAAAGCCTTGACCTGTGCCACGGCGTAATACGGTTTGCGGTGAGTTGGTTGGCAACTCTGAACCATCGATATCGATCAGTTTACCATCGCTGTCTTTTAAACGTGGCACACGATTAAACAGCGCCAAACACATGGCATCTAAAATGGTTGATTTACCTGCACCAGTTTTGCCAATAATTGCTACTAAGCCTGCACTGGCTAAAGGCTCAGATTCAAAATCAATAAAATGTTCACCCGCTAAAGATGCCAAGTTTTTAATACGTATAGATAAAATTTTCATGGCAATTCCTTAAGCGTTCACATCATCTTCAAGTGATTTTTGTGCTTCATCGACCAAACTTAAAAAATCTTTCATTACGGTGTCATCAGCACCATAGCCTTGTTTTTCCCAAAGGTTTTGGAATAATTTTTCAGGCGTAGGTGGATCAAGGTTGATTGCGGCTTGTTGCTGATTATTTTGATCTGAGTTTAAATAACGGCGGCTGATGCGCACCAACCGATAACGGTTCGGCGCTAAAGCCTCTTCAAACTGCTGTCTTAAATTAGGTGCAGGCGGGGTGTCGGTATGGTATTCAATTTCGACATATTCACGCTGATCAATATCTTCAATTTCACCGCTCGCCAAAGCAGATAATTGTGCCAAAACTTCTGGAATTGTGCCTTTGATGCGATGCAATTGCACACTGCGCGGAATTGCTAAGGACCCCATTTGAAAGCGTGATTCATCTGTTTGAGTTGGATCAATACTGATCTCAAGCACTTGGTGCTTATAATTAATTTCACTAAATGACAGGGGAATCGGTGAGCCGCTATAACGGATATGGGTCTGTGCGACTTTTTGCGGTTTATGCAAATGCCCAAGTGCGACATAGTCAATTACATCATCAAATAGGGCAGTCGAAAGCGCTTCTTCATTGCCAATAATAATCGGGCGCTCTGAGTCCGACGTTTCACCGCCTTGCATGTGGGCATGTGACATTAAAATTAAGGCTTGATCTGAAGTTTTACGTGCTTTGGCTTCCGCAATTAATTGCTGATGCACATAGGTAATAGCGTTTTGGCTATTGGTGGTTTGATCATTGAATCCGGTGATCTCGGCAGCCCGTAAAAAAGGTAAGGTTAGACACCATGCCACAATATTTTTGTGTTCATCATAAATAGGCACGAGTAATCGGTCTAAATCGAGCTGACCTTCAGTATTTTTATGGACCACGCCAACAGCTTTGGCATGGTATTTTTCTAATAATGGCTCAACTTGTTCAATACGGTAACCTGAGTCATGATTGCCTGCGATCATCAGGGTTTGCATGTGCGGGGCACGCACATGCGCATCGGCTAAAAATTGATAGAGCTGTTTTTGCGCTTTGGAAGCTGGGTTGATGACATCAAAAATATCGCCAGCTATCAGCAGGGCATGCGGCTGCTTTTGTTCTATTTGTTCGAGTAACCAATGAAGAAACTGTTCGTGTTCGTAGTCACGTGAGTGGTTATAGAAGAATTGTCCTAAATGCCAATCAGAAGTATGAAAAAAACGAACAGTCATGCAAGCCCCCAAAAATCAAAAAAATTGATTGGGGTCTAAAGTATCACAGATGTTCACATTTTCGAGGGTGATTAATCATTCATACGTCAAACTAAGTCGTTCTCGACAGTTACAAGGTCATCAATCTAAGCTGTTACTGTGCATTTGAATCGACTTGTACGAGGCCAAAGGTATTGTGGTCTGGGTCTAAGAAATAGCCTTGCCAACATTGACCAGGAATCGCAAATTTTTCCATGGCAATTTGACCACCCTGCGCCAAAATTTTCTCAGCGATATGGTCGAAATCTTCAACTTCAAAACTACAGGTAAATGCATTGGTGCCGCAGTGCGTTGGTGGAGTCTGAGCAGGGCGCTCTAAGAGGCCACCATGAATGCCTTGAGTTTCAATACGGAAGTATTGAATCGGTAGCCCTTCAACTGGGATAAATGACCAACCGAAAACCGCAGAATAAAAGGCAACTTCACGCTTTGGATCGGAGCTTTGAATTTCAAAATAGCAGAGCTGGTTCATTGTTATTACTCTTTGTTTGATGGATTGCACATTTCAAATAGCAGAGATTTGAAATTAGGCTAAAAAATACCAAGAACTAGGAATATAAAATGTTGTTCTAATCCTGTATATAGATCAATTGTTGTACAGCAGGTGTATTACCTGCATTTGGGGTAGCAGGAGATGCAACATGCCAAATAATCCTTTTGATGAAGAAAAACTTGCAAATAGTATGGTGTATAAGACTTTATTAGAGTCTACATTAGCCATTCCTTGGTGTATTGATTGGGACAGTAAAACATTCAGCTATATTGGACCGCAAATTGAAAAGTTGCTCGGTTGGAAGCAAAATACTTGGCGCACCGTTCAGGACTGGGCATCACGTATGCATGAGGAAGACCGTGATTTTGTGCTGAATTATTGTGTTTCGCAGTCGATGGCTGGTATAGATCATGAAGCAGATTATCGTGCACTTAAAGAAGATGGTTCATATCTTTGGATACGTGATGTTGTTCATGTCGTGCGTAAACCAAATGGTGATGTAGATTGCCTCGTAGGATTTATGTTTGATATTTCCGAACGTAAAAAACAAGAAGAACAGTTACAAAAATTGCAACGTCAGCTCGAAGAATATTCATATAAAGATGGCTTAACCGGTATTGCCAATCGACGTTTGTTTGATGACTTTTATCAACGCGAATGGTTGAACGCGATACGCACACAAAAGCCACTGAGTTTAATTCTGATCGATTTGGATTATTTTAAACAATACAACGACTTGAATGGTCATGTGATTGGGGATACATGTCTGCGTCAAATTGCGAAAAGTTTGGAATCTTGTTGTACACGACCTCGTGATTTAGTCGCGCGTTTTGGTGGTGAGGAATTTGCTTGGATTTTACCAGAAACCAATGAGGCAGCAGCAGCAGTGATGGCCGATAGAATTATGGAGGCCGTGCGTGCTGCACGATTACCGCATAAAGCTTCAGCGGTGTCTGAACTCGTCACACTCAGCATGGGGGTAAAAACCATTATTCCATCAGATCTAGATAATCGAATGCAATTTTTGGATCAGGTCGATAAAAACCTTTATGTAGCGAAAAGACAGGGGCGTAATCGCTATTGTGCTGCATAACATGGCTTTGCTGTTGTGACTTATTTTAAAGTTGCAGCAAGTTTTTAGTCAGTCGATATTTTATCGGCTGATTTTTTTTGGTGTAGAATATAAAAATTAAATGCTGAATACATAAGGCACAAAATAAAAGACCGACGATTCGAGTGATGATGAAATCGTCGGTCAAAAAATCGATTTCAAATTTAAGTGATGGCTGCTGTTCATACTTAAATTCAAAATGAAACTTATTGCTTTTAAAAAGGTCACCGAAACATTGTGGATGCCGTCCAAATCATCGGTTGCTACAGACCTTGTACCCTATATAACGTAGCTGATTACAGATTGGTTGACATGAAAATGAAAAAAAATGCATTTTTTTTTATACTAGGTGTCAACTTCTTCTTGGGTTAGGGTCATGGTGTCTTTAACACGTTATTTTTTCTTGTTTTTTTTCATTTGTTTAATCATGACCTGTATTTGCGGTGTGATCGCAGCATTATTGCCACAGGGTGTGGGTGGTATTTTAACGGTCGTACCCTATCTGATTGCCATGATCGTGGTGTTATTTCGGTTTTTAAATAAAAATCAGAGAGCACCGACACAGGCAGAACGTAAAAAATTTACCCTAGGTTTTAGCCTGATTTTTTGGTTATATAATTTTGGTTTTGTACTTTTGGGTATCGCAATTTTTTCAAGAAAAGATCCTGAAATTTGGCAAAATTTAATGCTCTATGTTCAACATCCTCAGTTTATGAGTTTAATGGTGATCATGTTATTACTGATGGCTATCCCTTTGTATTTAATCACCTATTGGTTTTATGGTCCGCAAGCACAGCGGATGGCTTCTCAAAAGTTTGGCGCATAAAGCTTGATCATCTGGTGATCTTGTTCTATAGATAACAGTATTATTTCATATAGATAAGAACAAATTATGCATCAGCCCACAGTACTGCTGACGGGTGGCAGCGGTTTTATTGGCACACATCTCATCAAGGCACTTTTAGCTGCGGATTATAAAGTGATTGGGCTCAGTCGTAAGGCTGGGCGTATTTCTAAATCACCACATTTAACTTGGGTACAGCAGCTCGATCAAATTCCTCATGACAGAATTGATTATGTGATTAATCTTGCAGGTGAAAGTATCGGCAAAGGTCGCTGGACAGAGACGCGTAAACAGCAATTATTAGAAAGTCGGGTCAAAACCACAGAAGCGCTGTATCAATATTTACGTAAACGTAAAATTTTTCCGAAATGCATTATTTCAGGTTCGGCTGTTGGCTATTATGGTATTGATATTGAAGAACAATGGACAAAAGTGTGCGATGAAAATGCTGCACCACAAGCCATTTTTATGTCAGAGCTATGCCAAAGTTGGGAGCAAGTCACACGCCAATTTCCTGAACAAAATACCATTATCACACGACTAGGTGTGGTCTTGGCTGAAGGTGGCGGAATCTTACCGCAAATGCTGCGACCGATTCAGCTCAATTTGGTCAACAAAATAGGTTCCGGTCGGCAGCCTTTTGTGTGGATACATATACAAGATGTGATCCGAAGTATGCTGTTTTTAATGAAACAAGCAGAGAAAAAACATGCATTGCTTGAACCCACGCCAATCGATCCGCATATTTTCAATTTGGTTGCGCCGGAAAAAACGACGCAGGCTCAGTTTGCGCAGATTGCAGCACGTCAATTAGCCAAAAAGCCGTGGCTCAATGTGCCTGCAACTATCTTTAAAATTTTATTGGGTGAGCAATCGCAATTAATTTTAAATGGTCAATTGGTTCAGCCAGCCGCATTATTACAGCAAGGCTTTGAGTTTAAATTTCCGACGTTAAAAGAAGCCTTGCAGGATTTATTGGCTTAGTTGAATTTGACGGATTGACCATTATTCGACGCTTAACAATGCATCTTGAAAAAGGCGACTCGGACTATAGTGGTCTGCATTGAATGAAGGCGTTTCCCCAGTCATAAGTTCAGCCAATAACTGAGCTGAAGCTGGTCCCATGCATAAACCATTTCTAAAATGCCCAAAATTTACCCATAGATTGTCGTAATTTGGCATCTGCCCAATATACGGAATCCCTTCAGGGGAAGATGGACGCAGGCCAGCCCAAGACTTCACAATCGGAAAGTTGGCAAGCTCTGGCACCATGTCAAAGCATGATTCTTGAATATGCTGCAAGGTTGCATCTGTGGTCTGAGTATCAAAGCCACATTGGCGCATACTTGAGCCGCAAACCACATGACCGTCTTGGCGTGGAATCAAGTACATGACTTTATTCATGCACATGGTCGGCAACCAATTTTGCGGGGTTTTAAAGAGAAGCATTTGTCCCTGCACAGGTTGTACGGGTATCTCAATGCCCAGTTGTTCACTCCACGCGGCTGACCAAGCGCCTGTGGCAATAACGAATTGATCTGCTGTATGTTGTTTGCCATCTGCGGTGGTGATGGACTGGATACGATTGTCCGAACGGTTTAATTGGTGGATCAGGCAATGTTCATAAATCTGAACTTTAGGATGCTGCTGTAAATAAGCTGTTAATGACTGCAAAAGTCGCGGATTACGGATGTTGGCTAATTGCGAAAAATAAATGCCATGTGCAAAGCGTGCTGAAATGTGAGGATTAATCTGCTCAATTTGCTCGGATTGTAAATATTCCGCCTGTTGCATGGGATCTTGGTGCAAACAGGCATAATCTAAGCCGATTTCAAAATCATCTTCATCAAAAATCAACATGCCAGTTTCATGAATTTCAAAATCAATCCCAGTCATAGGTTTTAATTTTTCATTCCATTTTTGGTAGCTCTGCTTGCCATAACGTGCGAGCGCATTGACTTCATTGGGATATCGCCAAGGATACATCGGGGAGAGGATGCCACCACCGGCCCATGATGCAGCAGAACCTGTGCGTTGTTGGTCGAAAATCGTCACCGTACAACCACGTTCAACCAATTCCAATGCGCTGAGTAAACCACTTACACCCGCCCCAATAATGGCAATATTCATGTTCTTTTAACCGATGAATGTATAAGTTTGATCTAAACTTCAGCTATGCCGAAGTTTTTCTTCCATGACTGTTTTTGACTTTTACAGATATAAAAAGCCTTCCTGAACGTCACCATTTCAGGAAGGCTTTGCAGGTTATTTCATGTCTTTCAACATGAGTGCTGCATCTTCAGCAAAGTAAGTCCAGATCCCATCTGCACCTGCACGGCGGCAGCTCATAAGCGACTCGATAATCACGCTATCAGACAACCAACCGTTTTGAATGGCACCTGCCAACATGGCGTATTCACCACTTACTTGATAGACAAAGGTTGGAACACCGAAGTTATCTTTAACTTCACGGACGATGTCTAAATACGGCATACCTGGTTTTACAATCACCATGTCGGCGCCTTCTTGAATATCGAGTGCGATTTCATGTAGAGCTTCTGCACGGTTACCGATGTCCATTTGGTAATTGTATTTATTGCCACCTTTGAGGTTGCTTGAAGAACCTACCGCATCACGGAATGGACCGTAAAAGCTAGACGCATATTTTGCAGAATAGGCCATGATATTGGTATAGATATGGCCATTGGCTTCAAGCGCTTGGCGAATCGCACCGATACGACCATCCATCATGTCACTGGGTGCAACCACATCTGCACCCGCTTCGGCATGGCTGAGTGCTTGTTTAATTAAGCATTCAACGGTTTCATCATTCAGTACATAGCCGGTATCATCAATGATACCGTCTTGACCATGTGTGGTGTATGGGTCGAGCGCACCATCAGTGATGAGAACCATTTCTGGTAGTTCTTTTTTTAATAAGCGGATGGTGCTTTGGACTAAGCCATCTTCATGCCAAGCTGCTTCAGCCGTTAAACTTTTATCTTCCTGTGGTGTAACTGGGAACAAAGCTAATTTTGAAACACCCAATTCGAGTAAACGTTCTGCCTTTTTTAGTAACAAGTCAGCAGATAGACGCTGTACGTTTGGCATGCTTGGAATATCTTGAGTTTGTTGCTGGCCTGGCAACACAAATACTGGATAAATGAGATGATCAGTCGTCAGTTGAGTTTCACGCACCATAGCGCGAAGCTGGTCATTTTTACGAATGCGACGCATGCGAGTGGCAGGAAAAGCTGGACGATTGAACGTATAGGTCATAACAATCTCATTGATCAGTATTAAACTTTGACTATTGTAGACGCATAATGAGGGTTTGGCGCACCCTGTATTATTTTTTTATTCAATGACAGCGATTCGAGTAGGCTATGACAGATGTAAATAAGAGTTGGACCGGTAATATTGACCTAAACTCGAAGATTGAAATCGATACTTTATTAAATAACATTGCTCAAGCATTTAACAGCTCCCCATTTTTTGTACACAATGCAATGAAAATGACGGTGATCGATGGTCAGATCGAAGCACGTGTGGACATGGCCAGTAATCTAATAGGAAATGTCGCATTCCAAATTTTACATGGTGGTGTTGCGGCAACTTTACTCGACAGTATCGGTGGTATCTCTGCAATGGCAGAATTGTATAAAAAGGCCACAGCTGAAGATCTAGCAGAAACGAGTAAAAAGGTATCTCGCTTAGCGACCGTCGATATGCGTGTGGATTATTTAGCGCCAGGACGCGGACAGTATTTCGTTGCACGAGCTGAAACCTTACGTTTAGGTCGTAAGGGCTGCACCATGCGTATGACCATGGTCAATGATGAAGGTAAAGCGATTGCAACAGCGATTGCATCGTATGCCTATTAAGCCATTCTTAAGTTAACACATTCAAAATAATGAAAAAATAAAGTCCAGTATTGGCAGCAGGGCATGATTTTATCCTGTTGCCGACGAAAAAAAGACTGACGAGTTACATTTTCTATTCTCAGGATATGATTTTTTAGCTTTAAAATGCCGGAAAATTGAAGAAGATAGACTTTCTCACGACACCATTATCTGACAGCAAAGTTGACATGCTTTGCAAAGCTCATGATGCCATGACCAAGTCTGCTAGATTTAGGACAAATCTATGACAGATACCGTTAGTAACCTGCCAGAAACCCCATCTACAAAGCAGCCCACCGATCAGGAATTAAAAGCACGCAGAAAAAAAGGCCTTGGTATAGTGGCTGTATTGATCGTGATTGCTTTGGTGATGTATTTGATTTGGTCAATATTTCTAAATCATTCCGTCAGTACCGATAATGCCTATGTCGGTGCAGAAACAGCGTCGATTACCTCGATGGTCACGGGGCAAGTGGCAGATGTTTTGGTGAGTGATACGCAGCAAGTGAAAAAAGGCGATGTGCTTGTTCGCATTGATGCGCGCGATGCTGAAATTGCCTTAGCTCAGGCACAGGCTGAATTACTTAAAGCAAAACGCCAATACAAACAAACTGCGGCGAATAGTAGTTCTTTAAACTCACAAATTTTTGTCAGTGATGATGCAATTCATAGTGCAAGCGCACAAGTGGCGAAGGCACAAGCCGATCTGAATAAAGCACAAGATGAATTACAACGTCGTCAACAATTGGCAGCTTCAGGTGCGATTTCTAAAGAAGAATTAAGCACAGCGCAGAGTGCTGTGAATACGGCTAAAGCCAGTTTTGATGTGGCTCAAGCAGGACTTGCTCAAGCCAAATCTAGTCAAAAAGCGGCACAAAGTAATAAAGCGGCGAATGATGCATTAATTCAAGACAGCAATGAAAATTCAACCCCAGATGTTTTAGTTGCGCAAGCACGTCTACAACAAGCTCAGTTGGACTTAGAACGTACACAAATCAAAGCACCCTTTGATGGTGTGGTGACACGTCGCAATATTCAAGTTGGGCAACGCATTGGACCGGGAACGTCATTAATGATGGTGGTGCCAGTCTCTCAGTTATATGTCGATGCCAACTTTAAAGAAAGCCAATTGGCAGGGGTGCAAGCGGGTCAAAAAGTTGAACTGACATCTGATCTGTATGGTGACAAAGTTAAATTTAATGGCATAGTCACTGGTTTTTCTGGTGGCACAGGTTCAGCATTTGCCTTGATTCCAGCACAAAATGCCACAGGAAACTGGATTAAAGTGGTTCAGCGTTTACCTGTGAGGATACGTTTAGATCCAAAAGAGTTGGCAGAACACCCACTCCGTGTGGGGCTGTCTATGGAAGCGACGATTGACCTGAAATCGAAGTAATTCCCTATGAATCAGCAAATGCAAATGACTGACCTAAAAGGTGGTCGTCTGATTATCGCTGCCTTGGTCTTGGCATTGGCGAACTTTATGGTTGTGCTCGACATGACCATTGCCAATGTATCTGTGCCGCATATTACCGGTAGCCTTGCAGTATCGGCATCCCAAGGGACATGGGTCATTACCTCCTATGCTGTGGCAGAAGCGATTTGTGTGCCATTAACCGGTTGGCTCGCTGGACGCTTTGGTTCTGTACGGGTTTTTGTGATCAGCCTGTTTGGCTTTACAGTATTTTCGATACTGTGTGGTTTATCGACCAGTTTGGAAATGTTGGTGTTTTGCCGAATTGGGCAAGGCTTGTTTGGTGGCCCGATTATGCCACTGAGCCAAACGTTGTTAATGCGCATTTTCCCTCCTGAAAAGCAATCCCAAGCCATGGGGATGTGGGCAATGACTACCGTCGTTGGTCCCATTTTAGGTCCAATTTTGGGTGGTACGATCAGTGATAATTTATCTTGGCATTGGATTTTCTTTATCAATATTCCTGTCGGGATCGGTTGTGCTATCGCAGCGATGCGCTTACTGAAAACGGCTGAAACTCCAACGCAGAAATTGAAAATAGACCGCGGTGGCTTACTGCTGTTGGTGTTGTGGATCGGTGCCTTGCAATTGATGTTGGACTTAGGCCATGAGCGAGATTGGTTTAATCATCCATTTATCGTGGTGTTGGCACTGACGGCATTTGTCGGGTTGATCGTTTTCACGATTTGGGAGTTGACTGAACGGCATCCAGTGGTGAATATACTGCTGTTTAAGTACCGAAGTTTTACCATTTCGGTCTTGGCTTTGGCCTTTGGTTTTGGTGCCTTCTTCGGCAGTATTGTCCTGATTCCGCAGTGGTTACAGATCAACTTGGGCTATACCGCAACGTGGGCAGGCTATCTCACCGCAACGAT
Source organism: Acinetobacter sp. YH01024 (assembly GCF_013420195.1). Taxonomy (NCBI): domain Bacteria; kingdom Pseudomonadati; phylum Pseudomonadota; class Gammaproteobacteria; order Moraxellales; family Moraxellaceae; genus Acinetobacter; species Acinetobacter sp. YH01024. The sequence continues at coordinate 36,865 of NZ_VOYQ01000015.1, read as the reverse complement.
GGGCGTCGGTAGTCTGACCATGTCGCCAATTGTTGCGAAGCTTGCAACCAAATACGACCAACGTGCTTTGGCGAGTTTTGGTTTAAGTATCTTGGGCGGAGTAACTCTTATGCGGGCCTTTTGGACCACGGATGCGGACTTTATGGCTTTGGCTTTACCGCAAATATTGCAAGGTTTTGCCGTTCCATTTTTCTTCATTCCTTTGTCCAATATGGCCTTGGCATCTGTACTGCCACAAGACATGGCATCTGCGGCAGGTTTGATGAACTTCTTAAGAACCATGGCAGGGGCAATTGGAGCCTCGATTGCAGTAACCATTTGGGATGATCACACCAAAGTCGCACGCAGTGAAATGGTCAGTAATTTACATGTTACTGAGGTACAAAACACCTTGGTGAATAATGGAATGAGCTCAGAAGCTGCTTTGGGATATATCTCCAGTTTGGTGGATAAAGAAGCCTTAACGCTTTCAGCCAATCATGTGTTTTTAGTACTGGCGGGTATATTTATATTCGCTGCACTGATCATTTGGCTCTGTCCACGACCTAAAGCAGGTGTGGGTGGTGGTCATGCACACTAAATAACATCAAGCATAAAAAAACCGCTCGAATGAGCGGTTTTTTATTGCATACGGCGTTGATTGAAAAAAATCAAAGATCCGAGCGCGCCCGTTTGAGTGCAGATTGCCACTGAGCCAAATGAAATTCACGTTGATCGGCATTCATTTTTGGTTCAAAAGCACGTTCTAATTGCCATGAAGCGGCAATTTCATCAAGATTTGAAAACACACCCGCTTTGAGTCCAGCCATCGCGGCAGCACCCCATGCAGTTGATTCTAAAAGTTTAGGACGCAGTACAGGCACATTTAAGATATCGGCCTGAAATTGCATCAGCATATCATTGCTACTGGCACCGCCATCGACCCGGAGTTCTTTAAGTGGACTAGACAGGTCTGACTGCATGGCGGTCAATACATCCGACACTTGAAAGGCAATGGCCTCTAAGGCGGCACGAGCTATGTGGGATTTATTTGTACCACGTGACATTCCACAGAGGAGGGCACGGGCATCACTATCCCAATGCGGAGCGCCTAGCCCAGTAAAGGCAGGAACCAGAACCACGCCATCGGTGTGTTCAACTTGGCACGCGAGTTTTTCAACATCACTGCTTTTTTGAATAATCCCTAAACCGTCTCGCAGCCATTGCACGATTGCGCCAGCCATAAACACACTACCTTCAAGTGCATAATGGGTTTGACCTTGAGCTTGCCATGCAAGTGTTGAGAGTAATTTATTATGGCTATATTGAACTTCAGTGCCGGTATTAAACAACATGAAACAGCCTGTACCATAGGTGTTTTTTGCTGTTCCTGCTTCAAAGCATGACTGTCCAAATAGCGCAGATTGCTGATCACCTAAAATGCCGGTAATGGGAATGTTTGCGCCAAGTAAACCTGTAGCGGTATCTGCAATATATTCATCTGAACTAATGATTTTAGGAAGGACTGACAGAGGAATATCAAATAATTCTAAGAGTTCTTCATCCCAAGCTTGTTGCTGCAAGTTCATTAGCATGGTTCGTGAGGCATTGCTGGCTTCAATCACATGCTCTGCACCTTGTGTCAGGTTCCACACCAACCAACTGTCAATCGTGCCGAAAGCCACATGACCTTGCTCTGCGAGTTCACGTAGACCTTGAGTGTGTTCTAATAACCAGACCAATTTCCCAGCACTAAAATAGGGGTCGATACGTAAACCGGTCTTTTTGTGAATGAGGTCATTGAGGTTTTGTTGAGTTAGTTGCCCACACCACTCGGTTGCACGGCGGTCTTGCCAAACAATTGCAGGAGCAAGTGGTTGACCTGTGCGTTTATCCCAAACCACAGTGGTCTCACGTTGATTGGTCAGGCCAATGGCTTTGATGTCTTTGGCAAGGATACGAGCAGAGGCGAGCGCTTGTTGCACGACGGCAATTTGAGAGCTCCAAATTTCTTGAGCATCTTGTTCCACCCAGCCTGAATGTGGAGTTTGAATGTGGGTTTCCCGTTGAGCTGTAGCTTGAACTTGTCCATGTTCGTTGAAAATGATCGCACGACTTGAAGTCGTTCCTTGATCGAGTGCCAATAAATAGCTCATATATTTTTCTTTTGCGGTCTTGAAAAATAAAATATTAACGCAATTATGTAATTAAGCGCAGATCAATGTGTAATTGTTTCGAAATTGCATCGCAATTTTTTGCAGTTATGCTATGATGACGCTACTTTGGGGATGTTTCTGGCTTCGACGCTGGTGATGAAACTCATAGATGCATGTCGAGAGCGCATTTTCTCTCGTAAATCAAATTTGCATATTTTAGTCGCAAACGACGAAACTTACGCTCTAGCTGCCTAAGGGCAGTTTGTCCGCATCCCTGAATACTTGTGGTTAGGGGTCCCGACTGAAGCGAACGCACACAAGTCCGTATAAGATCAAGCCTTGGGGTCTTGTACTAAATCTTAAAGGATCGCGATTTGTACCCTGTTCGTCGGGTCACAAAGAGCTAAATCAATAGACGATATCTAAGCATGTAGTATTCTCGAGCGTAGTGCTGGCGGACGCGGGTTCAACTCCCGCCATCTCCACCAAAATTCAAAAAAGTCGAACCTTCGGGTTCGGCTTTTTTTATGATTAATTAAAAACATTTTTTGGTACAACAATGACTCAAGTCCAGCTTCAAGAACTGCAAAAACAACTCTGGAATATTGCCAATACTTTGCGTGGTAAAATGGGGGCAGATGAATTCCGCGATTACATTTTGGGCTTGATCTTCTACAAATATTTGTCTGAAAAAATTCAAAATAATGCCAACGAAATTTTATCACCTGATCAAATTAAGTTTGCAGAATTGGTTGAAGATACTGAAATTAATCAAGCATATTTGAGTGCTGTTCGTGAAGAATGTCTTGCCAGTATGGGCTATTTCTTAGCACCACAAGAATTGTTCCATAGTATGGCAACATTGGCTCGAGCAAAAAAATACATTTTGGATGATGTAATTAAAACCCTTAAGGCAATTGAGCAAAGTACATTGCGTACAGATGCGGCCGATGATTTTTCGCATTTGTTTGAAGACATGGATTTAAGTTCGACCAAGTTAGGAAATACGCCTGATGACCGTAATGAGTTGATTAGCCGTGTGATCGTACATTTAGACGATATTAATTTTGATCTGTCGAATACTGAGTCTGATATTTTAGGCGATGCTTATGAATTTCTCATTGGTGAATTTGCTTCAGGTGCTGGTAAAAAAGCAGGTGAGTTTTATACACCGCAAATGGTTTCGACTTTGCTTGCAAAACTTGTCACCTTAGGTAAAGAACGTCTACGCAGTGTATATGACCCGACTTGTGGTTCAGGATCTTTATTGCTACGTGTAAAGCGTGAAGTCGGCGATGTGGACGCGATTTACGGTCAAGAAATGAATCGTACGACATATAACTTGGCACGTATGAACATGATTTTGCATGATGTGCATTATTCAAAGTTTGAAATTAAGCAGGAGGATACTTTAAAACGTCCACAGCATATGGAACTGAAATTTGATGCGATTGTAGCGAATCCACCATTTTCGGCAAAGTGGTCTGCGAGTGAGTCATACTTAAGCGATCCGCGTTTCCGTGATTTTGGCAAGTTAGCTCCAAGTTCTAAGGCCGATATGGCGTTTTTACAGCACATGCTTTATCAGTTAGATGAAAATGGGACTTTGGCGATTGTACTGCCGCATGGAGTTTTGTTCCGTGGTTCGAGTGAAGGGCATATTCGTAAGCATCTAATTGAAAAGTTAAATGTGATTGATACGATTATTGGTTTGCCTGCCAATATTTTCTATGGCACGACTATTCCAACCTGTGTGTTGGTGTTGAAGAAAAACCGTGAGCATAGCGACAATATTTTATTTATTGATGCGAGCAATGAGTTTGAAAAGCAAAAGAATCAAAACAAGCTCTTACCTGAGCATTTAGATAATATCGTTGGTGCATTTGAAAACCGTCAGAATATTGAAAAATATGCATATGTAGCGAGTCTGCAAGAAGTTGCTGACAATGATTTCAATTTGAATATTCCTCGTTATGTCGATACTTTTGAAGCGGAAGCTGAAATTGATTTAGATGCAATAGCGAAACAGCTTCAAGCCTTAGAGGTTGAAAGTCTAAAAACTGATGCAGAAATTTCTAAGTTTTGTGCAGAACTCGGCATTGATTCACCTTTTGCGGAGGTGAAGTAATGGCTTCGCCTAAATTGCGGTTTAAAGAGTTTGAGGGGAATTGGAGCAAGAAAAGATTAGATTCTTTTCTTGAGCGTATATCTAATCCAGTTAATGTGGTAGGTACTCAAAATTATGTACAAATCGGAATTCGCTCCCATGGTAAAGGTATTTTTCATAAAGAGTCAGTAACAGGTAAAGAACTTGGTAATAAAAGAGTTTTTTGGGTAGTGCCAAATGCTCTTGTAGTAAACATTGTATTCGCTTGGGAAAGAGCTATCGCTGTTACATCAGATAAAGAAAATGGATTAATTGCTTCACATCGTTTTCCAATGTATGCACCCAAAGATGGCTTATCTGATGTTAATTTTTTACGCTATATGTTTATAACAGATAAAGGGCAAAGTTATTTAGAATTTGCTTCACCAGGTGGTGCAGGTCGAAACAAAACTCTTGGGCAATCAAATTTTGCAGAATTAAAGATTGATTTACCAACTGCTGAAGAACAAACCAAAATCGCTTCTTTCCTTTCCGTGGTGGATGAAAGGATTGGTCAACTGAGCCAAAAACATGAACTACTGAGCCAATATAAACAAGGCATGATGCAAAAGCTGTTTAGCCAGCAGATTCGTTTTAAAGCGGATGATGGGAGTGAGTTTGGGGAGTGGGGGAGTACATGTATTGGCGATGTATGTAAGATTACTACAGGTAATAAAGATACTCAGAATAAAGTAGATGACGGTAGTTATCCTTTTTTTGTGCGCTCTCAAACAGTTGAAAGAATTAATTCATTTAGCATGGATACGGAAGCAATTTTGACATCTGGTGACGGTGTGGGAGTTGGGAAAAACTTCCATTATATTGACGGAAAATTTGATTTTCATCAGCGAGTTTATTGTTTATATGGATTTTCTGAAAAGATGATTGGTAAATATCTCTACATTTATTTTTCTAATTATTTTTATGATCGGGTCAAAAGGTTGTCAGCAAAGAACTCTGTCGATTCTGTACGAATGGATATGATTTCAAAAATGGAAATTAAATTTCCTTGCCTAGAAGAACAAACTAAAATCGCTAATTTCCTATCAGCTATTGACCAAAAAATTGCAGGTGTAGCACAGCAAATTGAACAAACTAAACAGTGGAAAAAAGGCTTATTACAGCAAATGTTTGTCTGATTGTTATATGGTTTTATAAAATTCCTGCATTTATCCAAATGCGGGAATTTTTTTATTTAACTGATGTTACGCACATAAAAGTAATTTCGCATTTTTAAAATGATTTTTAAGCCTATTCGACGGAGTCTTGCATCTAGGGTTTGAATAAAGGGATTAGCCTTCGGCTGGAGGTACTTTTGTTTCGGCAAAAGTACCCAAAACCATTGTCATCCGCAAAACTCGTTCACTACCGTCAAATTATTCAATAAATATCGCAAAAACATTTTTGATTAGAAGTAGTCCTGTCTCAAACACTTGCGGATGACGTTACCGCGTATCGTTCATTTATTTGAATCAAATGGCGCTTCTGATGTTACTGCGTAACATCAGTTATTTAAGAAAGTACTGAAGGATTCCTAAAAGAAAAAACAGTGATCTGTATCATCAGTTTAGATGTTTATTTGATGAATTTAAAAGATTGAAAAATATAATAAATCTATTAGAATCAAAAGATATACATACCAATAGTTAAAAACTGAGCAGTATTATAAATGTCGACCCAAAAAGAACTCGAACTCGAAAACCAATTTATAGCGCACTTAACAACGTTAGGGTACGAGCGTGTTCAGTACAGAAACGAGGCAGCCTTACTCGCAAACTTAAAAAATCAAATAGAAAAATTTAATGCACTGACTGCACCACTCACACATGAGCAATGGGAACAGGTGTGGAATTACCTGAGCAGTGAACATACGATTTTCGGCAAAGCCAAACTATTGCGTGGTTCATACCAGCTTAAACATGATGACGGTACGACCCAAACACTGCGATTTTTAAGTGATGATGCAGAAAAAAATATTTTTCAAGTGACTAACCAAGTGACGGTTCAATACGGTGAGAGCGGTACAGAAACCAGCCGTTTTGATGTCACGCTATTGATCAACGGCTTTCCCTTAGTACAAGTTGAACTCAAACGCAGTGGCGTAGAAATCGCACAGGCGTTTCACCAAGTGCATAACTACAGTAAAGACGCCTATACATCTGGACAAGGTCTGTTTGGATACATCCAGCTCTTTGTCATTAGTAACAGCGTAAATTGCTTATATTATTCACATGGCACTCCATTGTTTGATTTTACATTTCCGTGGGCAGATGAAAACAACAAAGCAATTAATGATTTGAGTAAATTTACCGAAGTATTTTTAAACGCAGCACATATTACGAAAATGATCAGTAAATACATCGTTCAGCATCAAACCAATGAATGCTTAATGGTGCTACGACCTTATCAAGTCTATGCAGTTGAAAACATGATTCAGCATGTGAAAACCTCAACCGATCATGCTTATATTTGGCATACAACGGGTTCGGGTAAAACCCTCACGGCATTTAAAGCCAGTGAAATCATGCGTCAGTTGCCTGAAATAGAAAAAGTTATCTTTGTCGTGGACCGAAAAGACCTCGATAATCAAACCACTAAAGAGTTCAATGCCTTTGTTCCCGACTGCGTAGACCAAACGACCAACACCAAAACATTGGTTGAGCAGCTCATCGGTAAACGGCTGAACTCACGAAAAAATGAAAGCAATATACTCACAGATAAATTGGTCGTGACGACCATTCAAAAGCTGAATAACGCAATTACACTCCCTAAATTCAGAGAATTGATCGCTGATTTGGCAGATAAAAAAGTCGTATTTATTTTTGATGAATGCCACCGCAGTCAATTTGGTGATACTCACCAAAATATCAAACGCTTCTTTAAACAGGCGCAAATGTTCGGTTTTACAGGCACGCCTATTTTTCCTGTGAACTGTCAAAGCATTGGTGGCGTGAAATACACCACAGAATATCTATTCCCTAAACGATTGCATAAATATGTGATTGTCGATGCGATAGCAGATAAAAATGTTTTACCATTTCAAATTGATTACGTAGGACAATTTACCGCTCATCAGGTGAATGCAGGTGATGAAAAAATACAAGGCATCGATACTAAAGAGCTGTATGACAACCCTGAGCGCTTAGAAAAAATTGTACGTTATATTTTAAAAAATCATGACAAAAAAACGGCAAAACGCGAATTTTGTTCAATGTTTTGTGTCAGCTCAGTAGATGTCCTGCTTCAATATTATGCAATATTTGCCAAAGTCCAAGCAGAGTTGGTTGCAGAAGCGGACAAGAAGGAAGAAATTTATACCCCTTTAGTGATTGGTACGATTTTTTCTTTTGGAGCGCAGGACACGACAAACGACGCCAATGACTCCACAACAGGTACGATTTCTGAAGACGAACTTGAACAGCCGAGTCAAGTTGATATGGGGCGTAAAGCGCAACTTGAACGGATCATTGCAGAATTTAATACGCGCCATCTGACTAGCTATAACTGTGACGAAGGATTTTATGAATATTATAAAAATCTAGGTGATCGCGTTAAGTACTTCAAAGTCCCTAAACCACCTAAAGAAGTTGGGGAGTTGAAAGGTCCGCCAATTGATTTGCTGTTGGTGGTGAATATGTTCCTGACAGGTTTTGACTCATTGCCACTTAATACGATTTATGTCGACAAGAACTTAAAATATCACGGTTTAATTCAGGCTTTTTCGCGTACAAACCGTATTTATAAGCCAACAAAAGCTTTTGGCAATGTCGTGTGTTTTAGAAATTTAAAGCAGGCAACAGATAAAGCTCTTTCTACTTTTGCAGACGACCAAAATTTTGAGCAAGTGATTGTGCCACCGTTGGATCAACAATTAGCAGAATTTAATAAGTGTGTTAGTGAATTAAGAAAAATAACACCTGAGTGTCAGTCAGTAGATGATCTAAAACTCGAAAGTCAGCAGTTGCAGTTTATTCAAGCTTTTCGTGATGTGATTCGTCTACATTCACAACTGAAAATGTATACAGACTTTGATGTTGATAAAGCAGTTATAGTGCCGCAAGAACTTGAAGACTATAAATCTAAATATAAAGATTTGTATGACAGAATAAATAAAGGTACAGCAGTTGAAAAAAATTCAGTGCTACGTGACGTGAATTTTGCTTTAGATTTTATTATTAGTGATTATGTAAATCAGGATTATATTTATACATTATTAAATATGATTGCTGCTGCGCCACCATCCTCGATTCAAAGGGCTAAACAGCAGCAACAACTCCAATCTTTACTCAGTAATGACCGAAAAATGTATAAAAAAATGGATTTGATTCAGAAGTTTATTGATGAACAAATGCCACGAATGCTGAATGGTCAAAGTGTTCAAGATGCATTTAAGCAGTTTTGGGATGCAGAAAAACAGCAAGCCTACGATGTTTTTTGTAAAGATGAAAATCTTGTGATGGATGAGTTTAAAAAAGTGGTTAAACGATTTGATTTTACTGAACGTTTTCCGCACGCACATGAAATTCGTCCATTGCCAAAAAACAAGCCTTCAGCACTGGTGAGTAAAGTCTATTTTGAGGGATTGCATCAGAAAACCAATGCGATTTTAGAAAAATATGATTTACGGATTTAAACGTTAAGCTAAGTTATGAAAAATATTTGCTTAAAAGGAGGATTCTTTTTTTATGGAATTTAAGAACCTTATCCTGTTTATTCAATAATTGTATGATTAAATTTCTTAGAATAAATATGATTTAAAAACAAATCACAAAGTGAGGCGAAAATTAAATTTCGCGCCAAACTTCATTCTTATCTTTCAATGAAATCACAAAGTTAAATTTGTCATCATTACTTACCAAAAGGCCTTCTGGCGTTTGCATAATCACTTTTAGAACGGTACCAGTTTCAAAAACCAAAGGACTGCAATTTTCTTTATTTAATGTAATTGGTTTGAGTAATTCAACAATTGCACTTTCCATTTTACTTCCCCAAGCATAGGTTGTTAATTGAACTTAGCATATTATTGGTGAAGAAACATGTTTTGTAAATGACGTGAGCTACATCGCAGAAAATATTTTAGAGAATTCCATAACTTAAGTTTAAATAATGGTTAAATAAATTATGGTTTTTAATCTATTGATATCAAAAAATAATTTTAAAATATGACAAACTTTTTAACTGTAATTATATGTCCTAAGATGCGTCTTTTGTTCCACAAACAATGACCAGATCATCAAAAGGGCATGATTAATAATGAATTTAAGGTGAACTTCAGTTTTCATGCTTAAGCTAACAGAATGATGTGTCGTCTTGTATTTGATTGTTAAATTTCAGATTAAACAGCGTTAAATATTCAATCTGAACAAGAAAATTAATGAAATAAAACTTATCATCAGCAACTCAAACTAAAAACAAAGATTCAGGGAAATGTAGGACTAATGTTTAAATCTTTTTTTCCAAATCCAAAATGGTTTTTTGGATCATTCCTTATATGGTTCATAATTAATATCGCCTTATGGTATAGCGGTGGTCATAGTTGGGGGACGATGTTCGGTTTACCTGCAAATTATCATCTTGCAGAGTTGCCAATTGCTGTCAGCCGATTTTGGAGTCCCAAATTTTTATGGTTCTATGTTTGGTTTTTTGTAGCAACGGCGCTTTTTGCAGCCTTTTGGAAGATCAAATCAGATAATCCTTGGCAGCGATGGTCAGTGTGGGGAACCGCACTTATTCTATTTAATGTTTGGTTTAGTGTGGAATGTAATGTCGTGATCAATGCTTGGTATAACCCATTCTATGACCTGATCCAGAAAATGCTTTCAGGTGGTGGGGGCGAAGTGACGATGCTATATTCTGAGATACTGACTTTTCTCTATGTGGCCATGGTGTATGTCACACTGGCTGTATTGAACCTGTTTTTCGTCAGTCATTATGTTTTTCGTTGGCGTACTGCAATGAATGACTTTTATACTGCGCATTGGGAAAAACTGAGAACCATCGAAGGTGCCTCACAGCGTATTCAAGAAGACACGATGCGCTTTGCAAAAACCACAGAAGGACTTGGGGTTAGCTTAGTTGAATCGGTGATGACCTTAATTGCATTTCTACCTGTGCTGCTAACTTTATCAACACATGTAAAGAAATTACCTGTCGTGGGGGAAATCGCCTATGCATTGGTTTGGGCGGCAGTCCTTTGGGCGGTTTTAGGGACGGTTATTTTAATGCTGGTGGGTTATAAACTACCGGGTTTGGAGTTTAATAATCAAAAAGTCGAAGCGGCATATCGTAAAGAGTTAGTTTATGGTGAAGATCATGCAGATCGAGCAGACCCTTTCACATTAAAAGAATTATTTACTAAAGTTCGTTTTAATTATTTTAGACTGTATTTCCACTACGCTTATTTCAATCTGGTTCGTATTTGGTACATGCAACTGGATAATATTTATGGATATTTTATTTTGTTTCCAAGTATTGCTGCGGGAACAATTACGCTCGGTATATTAATGCAAATTTTAAATGTCTTTGGGCGTGTACGTGATTCTTTCCAATACCTGATTTCCTCATGGACAACCATTATCGAATTAATGTCTATTTATAAGCGCTTAAGAGCATTTGAAGAAAAAATTAACAATTGAGTTTATAAAGTCATAAAAAAACCTGCAATAAAATGCAGGTTTTTTTATGGCTTTAATTTTAAGTTAATATATTCAAATAAAATCAATAGATTAACATTTTTAGATGAGCTGTTTTTTTTACTCGATTCCATATTGTCGCTCGAATCCTAGATAAGCCTAGTTTTATATCATGATTAATAATAGAGGCTTGTTCTGATGACAGATTTGATAAGCACATAGCGATACATAAATGCTTGCGAAATAACCTAAAAGGGAACGATGATGACCGTTCACCAAGGATAAACAAATACACTTAAATAAAATGTGAAATTCATCAAATTAAAATGAACAACATATGTATAGATCTCAAACGTATGCGATTTTAGTGATTAAATTTTTAAAAATAATAAATAAAATCAAGATTATAAAATTGTGAAAGGCACTAAATTACGCTATTTTTTAAGGGTGAAATTTTTGAGATTTTTGCTGTGAATTTAAAGGCAATTTTATGGGTGGGGAGTATTGGATTTGCATTACATGGTTGTACCACCATGCAGAGTTTAAACCCAAATTCATTTAATCATTATGCATCACCACAAGAAGTGATCAATCAAAAAGGGCTTAATAGCGCAAATGGCAAGGCGAAAGAATACGTCTATGATTGGGGACCACAAAAGAAAAATATGGAAGCAGAATCGCTCATACCCAAGCAAAATATGAGCAGTTACTGCCAAGCCAAAAATGGCAAATTTATTCAACTGAATAAAAGCAATTTGAACCAAGTCAAAAATGCATGGAGTCGTAAATTATTAGCGACCTATAGCAGTATAAAACAGAGCACAGGTGTGTTTCAGTGTAGTCAGGCAGATGGACAACGTTGGATGGTTGCTATTGAACCCGTTTCAGAGCGTAAATCAAATGACCGTTCTGAAACCCGCTTAGTGAGTTTGTATACAGCAATTATTGGACCCGAAGAACGTCGCAAAAACTATAATAAACAAGAAGAAACTGTAGCTAAAAAAGCCACACCAAGCAAAGCAAAAGTAACGACAACAAAAAGCAATGCGAAAGATGAAGCAAAAAAAGAAGTAGAGACTAAAAAAGAAACCAAAGCCAAAGAGCCTGAAAACAAACCTATAGTGAAACCAGTTGCTGAAACATCTCAGCAGATACAAATGCGCTTATATGTGAATGCACGACGCGATCTGAATGCCGGAAAAAACCAAGTCACCGCTTGTAATAATGCACAGCGCGCTTATAGCTATGGCAAATTAAATGGTGCAAATGCCAATAGAGCCTATGCTGAATCAGGTATGCTCGTTGCAAAATGCTTAACCTCAGTGCCTGCATATAGCAAAAGTTATCCAAACGCCAATGCAAGAGCAAAAGGCATCCTACAAAACTTAGCGACCAACTATAACCACGCAGGGGCAAAAAATATGTTGAATCGTATGAAATAAACTTCAACAGGATAAAAGCCATTTGGGGAAATAAGCTTTTATCCTGATCCAATGATGTACTCAGATAAAATTTTAAAAAATAATAAGGAAAAACCATGAGTTCAGTAAATGAAACTTATTTTAATGCACCATTATTTGACCGAGAATTAACAGAGATTACAGTCAATATCGAGCAAACACCCTTCTTTTTGAATGATCGTGGGCATCCAACATATTTAGCATCACTTGGGGCAGGAATTCATTTAATTACCGAGTCAGCCACCAATGCGAAAATGACGATGGGAAATCCCTACGATGTGCCTTCCGAAATTTCGACTAAAATTACCAATTGGGGGGAGCAAACGGAGCTTGAATTTGAAGGGCAACACTTCGAGTTTATGCCATTGGTTGCGACCAGAGAAACCGCTGCAGCTTTTGGTATCACCTTAGTTCAGGCAGGTGAAGCGATTCAGATTCATTCAAATCAAAAACGACTGTCAGAGATTCAATATGAATACGGCATGATGGCAGGTCATTGTTTTGCCTATCTAGATGGCGGTAAGCCTGACTGTAGTGGAAAAACCTTATTTCCTTATGTGGCTACTGATTTAGAACACCATGATTTTCCGCATATATTTAGCGCGACCGATCGGGATCAATTGCCACTCGTCATCTCAGTAGGACGCTATTTTCCAAATCTAGGCAAGATCTACTTGGCAGATTTATGGGTCAATCCGGGAGATGCTTTATACATTCCTGCGAAACCAAAATATTTGAATCCTGAGTTTATTGACCTACATAATAACCGTAATGCAGCACTTGCATGTTGGCGAGGGGATAGCAATAAATCGACATTGACCACCCATAGTTTGCTCGATACCCATGGACATTTTTATTGGTATTGGAATAGAAGGCCAACGATTCATCCTCTCATCTATGCACCGACTAGCAAAAATGAATAGTTGAGTTACACAGACCAAACAGCAAATACAGCACTTCATGATACAAAGGTGACTTAAGTTTTGGGAGTTTGGTCTATGGCTTACGGTTTATCTAAAAAAATACATCTACGTTTTTCCCGACCAGCAGGTTTGGCTGTATTGACGCTCATGATGCTCGGGACGACTCAGGTGAGTTTGGCGAGTCCGACGGTCGATCAGCTCAGTCAATGTTTAGTGAAATCGACCACTGCGGCGGATAAAACAGCAGTTTTACAATGGACTTTTTCAGCATTGGCAGCGCATCCAGATTTAAAACAATACAGTAATGTCAGTGATGCGCAAAAAACGCAACTCGATAAAAATCTAGCTCAAGTGATGCAGCGAATTTTGGTGGAGCAATGTTCTACGCAAACGCAGGCTGTAATTAAAGCCGACGGTCTACAGGCTGTAGGCGAAAGTTTTCAAGAACTTGGTAGTATTACAGGCGATGAAATTTTAAAAAAACCTGAAATTAAACAACAGTTACAGGGCATACTGCGTTATGTAGATTTAAATAAATTGGTGACCAAATTTTTAACGCCAGAGCTTTGGAACAAGTTGGGCGTGGTTCGTTAATTTTATTTTGAGTAAATAAAAAATGCTCCTTTTATACAAGGAGCATTTTTATGGATTCAACTTAAATGGATGATGATCCAATTTGCTTTAGTTTGGTGGCTAGAGCATTAAATGGTAATCGTTGCGCCTAATGCTTTAACAAACTGGGCCATCCATGCAGGATGAGCAGGCCATGCAGGTGCAGTAACTAAATGACCATCGGTCACTGCATCCGTGACTGCAATATCTGCATATTGACCACCAGCCAGTTTAACTTCGGCGGCACATGCAGGATAAGCGGAACATGTACGGCCTTTCAGTACATCGGCTGCTGCCAAAATTTGCGCACCATGACAAACCGCTGCAATCGGTTTTTTCGCTGCGTCAAATTCGCGTACGATTTCAATCACACGTGTATTCATACGTAAATATTCAGGTGCACGACCACCCGGAATCACTAAGCCGACATAGTTATCTGAGTTAACTGCATCAAAGTCATAGTTAATGGCAAAGTTATGACCGCGTTTTTCGCTATAGGTTTGTTCACCTTCAAAATCATGAATCGCTGTGGCAATGTTGTCACCGGCTTTTTTGTCAGGGCAAACGGCATGAACGGTATAACCAAGACCAACTAAAAATTGAAAAGGTACCATTGTTTCGTAGTCTTCAGCATAGTCGCCCACGAGCATAAGAATTTGTTTTGACATGATGTAACCCTCTGTTGAAATATGATTTATATCAATTTTTCATTTACCTTAGCATATTGAAATGACAGTTTTAAGCAGGCTGTAAATTCTTTAGTTGTATATTTTTATCTGGATTTATAAAAGTTATAGATGGTTATAGTTCAAATTATGATGAGTTTAGTAGGCTAGATGCTATCAATTATTAATGACTTTGGTGTTTTTCACATAGCTTTAAAAAGTTAAATATTTACCTCTCCCTTGTGCAGCAGTGCTGTTCATCTACTAAATGGAGAGGTAAGTAACAATCCATAACGGTATTAAATTAGCAATGGAAGCACCTTCTCCCACTGGGAGAAGGCGGGGGTAGAGGGAAACTTAAAAAATTAAATCAGATCAGGATAAAATTTCTCAAATCCCTCATTCACCGCTTCACCTCGCAGCAAATAGCCTTTCGGTTGGATATAACTATAAATTTCCCGTGCGGGTTGTTCATGCCAGCCAATGTTAAAAGCACAGAGTTTTGGGAAAAATTGCAAATGGCTATAGTTCAGATGGTTATGAATCCAATAGGCGAGTTGTTGCCAATTGCTTTGGTCTTTTTCATAAAGTTTTAAAAATGATGGAATGACGATACATGCCGTTGCACCGTAGCCTTTAGCATCGGGATAGTCCCAAATATGACTGGCAAAGTTTTTCTCATTACTTGCGCAATTATGTCCTTTTTCATTGCCGAGTTGGTTCACGCTTGGTGAACGGTAAGCTGAACGAGTGGCAATACGTCCAAACTTTTCTTGCAGTGGTTCAAGTAGTTCTTCGCAGAGTTTCGAGCCCGTACGAATGGCAATATCAGGATGGTCAGGGACGTTGGGTACACCGTACCAATTGGCGATTTCACTATAGAGAAAGTCGCGCATAAAGAAGGACTTGGAAAGTTGAATGCGTCCTAAGTCTTCGAGTTTTGCGATGGAGGATACTTTTTTCATTTAAGTTTAATATATATTTGCTTGTGGCCATTTTCCAAAATTCGTTCTTCATATTCAAAAATATCAGAATGATCTTTTATTAAGTCTACAACTTTTTTAAATCCATAATTTCTTGGGTCAAAATCATTTTGTAGTAATTTCCATTGTGATGTAAATGAAGATGCAGGAATCCATTCAGTATCATGGTTATCAAAAACTTGCTTAATAATATTTAAAGGCAGGGGAGTTTGTGATTCTGTTTTAAGCTGCTGTTTTGGTACTTCTTTAGCGATATTTTCTTTTTTAACTTCTTGGGTTGGAGTTTCTTTGACAGGTGGTTCTTCGTAATTACTTAAGTTTTCAACATAGGTGAAATGTGAACAAGCATTTCTAAAGGCTTCGGGTGTTTGTTTCTTGCCAAAACCGTAAACAGTTGCTCCTTGTTCTTTAATACGAATAGCTAAAGCTGTGAAATCACTATCACTTGATACTAAACAAAACCCATCAAATCTTCCTGTGTATAGTAAATCCATTGCGTCAATAATCATAAAACCATCGGTCGCATTTTTACCTGTGGTATAAGCAAATTGCTGCATGGGTTTAATCGCTAGACTATTAATGGCCTGTTTCCAGTTTCCATTTTGATTAACGAAGTTACCATAAATTCTTTTAACTGTAGCTTCTCCGTATTTTGTCAGTTCATTCAAAATATTTTCAATATCTTTTGCCGAAGCATTATCGGCATCAATTAAAACTGCTAATTTTGTTGTTTTTTCTTCTGAAATATTAAAAATTGTTTTTACAGCCATTATATTCTCTAAATGAAAAACCCCACATTAAGTGAGGTTTTTATAACATGAAATCAATTAATTAGCGAATAAATCAACCAATCAACTTCTTCATTAATTCATTTACTTGCGCAGGGTTTGCTTTACCTTTTGCTGCTTTCATCACTTGACCAACAAGACCGTTAAAGGCTTTCTCTTTACCAGATTTATACTCTTCAACCATCTTCTCGTTAGCAGCAAGTACGTCTTTAATAATCGCTTCAATCGCGCCTGTATCAGTTTCCTGTTTCAAGCCTTTTTCAGCAATAATCTCGTCCGCAGTTTTGCCTTCTTCCCACATAAAGCCGAACACTTGCTTTGCAATCTTACCGTTAATGGTGTTGTCCACAATACGCGCGATCATACCGCCAAGTTTTTCAGCAGATACAGGAGAGTCATGAAGCTCGAAGCCCGCTTTGTTTAAAGCGCCTGAGAATTCGCCCATGACCCAGTTAGCAGCCACTTTGCCTTGTGCAGCACCGCCCGCAGCTTTTACCACGTCTTCATAAAACTCTGACATTTCACGAGTAAGCGTAAGCACGTGAGCATCGTACTCAGTTACACCAAAGTCAGCCACAAAGCGCGCACGGCGTGCAGCAGGAAGCTCAGGAAGGGCAGCACGTGCCGCTTCAATTTGCGCATCTGCAATCACAACAGGCAACAAGTCAGGGTCTGGGAAGTAGCGGTAATCGTTCGCTTCTTCTTTAGAACGCATAGAACGCGTTTCCATCTTCACAGGGTCGAACAAACGTGTTTCTTGGTCGATGGTGCCATCCCATTCCAAGATTTCCATTTGACGTTCAATTTCAACGTTAATCGCTTGTTCAATGAAACGGAATGAGTTGAGGTTTTTAAGCTCACAACGTGTACCAAATGGTTGACCCGGACGACGTAGTGACACGTTACAGTCCGCACGGAACGAACCTTCTGCCATGTTACCGTCAGAAATGCCTAACCAACGCACTAAAGTGTGAATCGCTTTAATGTAGGCAACTGCTTCTTCAACCGAACGCATATCAGGTTCAGAGACAATCTCAAGTAAAGGTGTGCCTGCACGGTTTAAATCGATACCAGATTGACCTTCAAATTGGTCATGGATCGATTTACCTGCATCTTCCTCAAGGTGAGCACGGGTTACGCCAATGCGCTTAGCCGTACCATCTTCAAGTTGGATGTCGATATGACCCAAGCCCACAATCGGGTTGTCCATTTGGCTGATTTGGTAGCCTTTTGGAGAGTCAGGGTAGAAATAGTTTTTACGTGCAAATACAGAAGCTTGGTCGATGTAAGCATCGATACCCAAACCAAAGCGAATCGCAAGATCAACTACTTCTTTGTTCAATACTGGCAATACGCCCGGCATTGCCAAATCTACAAGGCTAGCTTGTGTATTTGGGTCTTGACCAAATGTGGTAGATGAACCTGAGAAAATTTTGGTATTGGTCGCAAGCTGAGTGTGAATCTCGATACCAATAACGACTTCCCAACCATCAATCAGGTTAGATTTTGGTTTCGCAGCGTTCTTAGCCATTATGCATTCTCCTCAGCAATTGCAGCGCGTTGTGTATGCCAATCGGTTGCTTGTTGGTACTGATGCACCACAGACAACAATTGAGATTCTGACCAGTAGTTACCAATCAACTGTAAGCCAACAGGTAAGTTGTCTTTGTCAAAACCAACAGGCGCGTTAATCGCAGGCAAGCCTGCAAGGTTTACCGCGATGGTGTAGATGTCACCCAAGTACATTTCAACTGGAGACAGGTTTGCACCAATCTTATACGCCGTTGTAGGTGCAGCAGGGGCAGCAATCACGTCTACAGACTCAAATGCTTTTAAGAAATCTTGTTGAATTAAACGACGTACTTTTTGTGCTTTCACATAATAAGCATCGTAGTAACCCGCAGACAGCGCGTAAGTACCAATCAAGATACGTTGCTGCACTTCTTTACCAAAACCTTCTGAACGTGAACGTTTATACAAGTCCATTAAGTCCACAGGATTTTCACAGCGGTAACCATAACGTACACCATCAAAACGCTGTAAGTTTGAAGATGCTTCAGCAGGAGCAATCAGGTAATACGTTGGAACATAGGCATCAGTCATGGTCAAATCAATCTCAACCAAGATTGCGCCCATTTCTTCTAACTTTTTCAGTGACTCTTCAACGCGTGCTTTTACGTCTGCATCTAAACCAGCAACGTTAAAGTACTGTTTAGGAATACCAATGCGTAAGCCTTTTACTGAAGTGTTGTTGAGGTTCGCTACATAGTTATCGACGTCTTTTTCAACCGAAGTTGAATCTTTCGCATCATGACCTGCCATCACGTTCATGAGGTAAGCACAGTCTTCAGCCGAACGTGCCATCGGGCCGCCTTGGTCTAAAGAAGATGCATACGCAATCATACCGAAACGAGAAACACGACCATACGTTGGTTTAAGACCTGTCAAACCACAGAAAGATGCAGGCTGACGGATTGAACCGCCTGTATCTGTACCTGTTGCAAATGGAGCAAGGTCAGCTGCTACTGCTGCCGCAGAACCGCCTGAAGAACCGCCCGGAACGTGCGATAAATTCCAAGGGTTTGCAGTTGCGCCGTAGTAAGAGTTTTCAGAGGTCGAACCCATGGCGAATTCGTCCATGTTCACTTTACCAAGTGTCACGAGGCCCGCAGCTTTACCTTTCGCTACAACGGTTGCGTCGTAAGGAGAGATAAAATTGTCCAGCATTTTAGAACCAGCCGTGGTTTTAATGCCTTGGGTACAGAAAATATCTTTATGTGCAATTGGTACACCGGTCAACGCAGTTGCATTGCCTGCTTTAATTGCAGCATCAGCCGCATCTGCTTGCGCAAGTGCTTGTTCAGCTGTCACGGTCACGTATGACTTGACTTGAGCATCGATTTTTTCAATGCGTTTTAAATAGTGTTCAGTCAATTCGCGTGAAGAAAATTTAGCGCCAGCCAAACCTTCAGACAATTCACGAATTGATAAGCGATGTAAATCTGTCATGAGAAATATTTCTTTACGTTTAATTTGAAAAAATGTTGATCTGAATAAAAATTATTCAATCACACGCGGAACAAGGTACAAGCCATCCTGTACTGCAGGAGCAACTGCTTGATATGCTTCGCGATGATTGGTCTCAGATACCACGTCTTCACGTAAGGGCTGTGGATTGTCGAATGGACTTTTTAGTGGTTCAACACCGTCAGTATCGATGCCTTTCAGGGTTTCCATCATGCCTAAAATTTTATTTAAACTTTGAGCATAGTCAGCAGATTGCGCTTCATCTAGCGACAATCGAGCCAGATGGGCAATCGCTGAAACTGTTTGTGCATTTAGATCTGCAGAATGCTGTGCATCCGATGTAGACATAACATTACCTAATCAGTATTAAAAAAATTCAAAATATCGTGGCTTATAATAAGCGATTGACTTGTTCAAATCATCACATTTAGTTAAAGTTGCCACCTTGCGTCCATATAAAAGTTTAACTGAGAACGTCCCCGTGATTCTAAAACGACTAATTGGCTTGTTTTCGCCGGATCTTGCCATTGATTTAGGCACTGCAAATACACTTATTTATGCGCCAGGACGAGGCATCATTTTAAATGAGCCGACGGTTGTGGCGATCCGTCATAGTGGCTCAGAAAAAATCGTTGCTGCGGTCGGTCTTGACGCGAAGCAAATGCTAGGTCGTACACCAGCCAATATTTCTGCCATCCGTCCGATGAAAGATGGGGTGATTGCAGACTTTGAAGTCACTGAAACCATGTTGAATCGTTTTATTACCAAAGGGTATGAAAAGCGTTTATTCCAACCTGCACCACGTGTCGTGGTGTGTGTGCCATGTAAATCGACGTTGGTGGAACGCCGTGCAATCCGTGAAGCTGTATACAATGCAGGTGCACGTGAAGTTCGCTTAATTGAAGAGCCAATGGCTGCTGCAATTGGTGCAGGTATGCCTGTTGAGCAAGCTTGTGGTTCGATGGTTGTCGATGTTGGTGGTGGTACAACTGAAATCGCGATCATTTCACTTCAAGGTTGTGTCTATGCAGACTCACTACGTATCGGTGGTGATGTATTTGATGAGCAAATCATAAACTACGTGCGTAAAGCACATGGTTGTGTGATTGGTGAAACCACTGCAGAAAACATCAAAAAAGAAGTTGGTATGGCGCTTCCAGAAGAAGGTGCAAAACCTTTGGAAATCGAAGTCCGTGGTCGGAACTTGGCTGAAGGTGTACCTCGTGCGATTACTGTCACTTCTGATGAAGTGACTCAAGCGATTTCTGATCCACTGCAAAACATCGTGGCTGCGGTTAAATCTGCACTAGAGCAAACGCCACCTGAGTTGTCTTCAGACATCGCAGAACGCGGTATTGTGTTGACTGGTGGTGGTGCATTACTTCGCAATCTTGATAAGCTTCTTGCAAAAGAGACAGGTCTTCCTGTGGTGGTTGCAGAAGATCCACTATCATGTGTTACACGTGGTGGCGGTAAGGTTCTCGAATTCTTCGATAACCCTAATCATGACATGTTATTTGTAGGCTAAGAAAAGGACTCGGCGGGTGCAAACGCAACTGTTTTCAAGACAACCGCCATCTTTTCGCTCATTTATCATTGCGGTGATTACATGCTTGGTGGTGCTTTTCTTTGATTGGCGCATGCCACATGTAATCCAACCGGCCAGAGACGTCTTGTATGCGGCATATAATCCAATTTATGCCCTTGCAAGCTATCCAGTGTTATCGCGAGAATGGCTGAATCAACAAACCAAGTCTGAAGCTCAATTACGTCGTGAAAATACCGCGATGCAAGCAGAGTTAATTCAGGCTCAAGTCCGTTTACAGAAACTATCTGAACTTTCTGCTGAAAATACTCGACTGCGTGGCCTGCTCGATACACCACTCATTATTGATGGTCGTATGGAGATTGCCGAAGTCATTGGTACCGATGCTGATCCCTTACGTCATATTATTGTGATTAATCGTGGAGCCAGCAGTCAGCTTAAAGTGGGACAAACTGTACTCGATGACAAGGGTATTATGGGGCAAATTATCAATGTTTACCCGCATAGTAGTCGTGTCATGTTGCTCTCAGACAAAGAGCACTCTTTATCCGTGCGGATGGAGCATACCGGTATGCGCGCAATCGTTACGGGTACAGGTGACTTAGGTCGACTTAAAATGGAATACGTACCAACCAGTGCCAATATCAAAGTCGGTGAAAAAGTCTATAGCTCAGGGCTAGGGGCACATTTCCCAGCAGGATATTTGGTGGGTACAGTCTCGAAAGTCAGTCGTCACAATAGTGGTGAATTTGCCCAAATTGATATCAATCCTGCTGCCCAATTGGCAGGTGGTCATCATGTGGTTGTGCTATTTTCCGATTCTTTAGCGATGGAGCAACCGCATGTCACTCGCTAAGCTTAGTCGTCATACAGAGCGCGACCCATTATTTCCAATTATCTTTTCCATCATTTTGGCATCCGTGCTGATGGTGTATCCGCTTTCTTATGACCTATCGGGTTGGCGCCCATTATTCATGATGATGATCATGCTATTTTGGGTCCTCTGTCAGCCGACATGGTGCGGTGTTTGGTTTGCATTTGCCACAGGTCTCTTTACGGACTTATTGACTGATGCGCCATTTGGCATGAACGCACTGAGTTTTGTGGTCATTGCATTTGTGACACGCTTTTTGACCCGTGAACGTCGTATCCTCACATTTGGTAATTTATGGATTATTGCTGCAATGGCAATTTTCGCGCATTTACTGTTTGTGTGGATTGTTCAAGTGATGGGTGGGGCACAGTTTTCATTTGCTCGCCATTGGCAGCCAATTGTTACTAGCTTAATCATTTGGCCAATCATGTATTACTTCCTGAGAAAATGGCGCATATAATTTTAGCTTCGAGTTCTCCTCGACGACGCGAACTAATGCAACAATTAGGTCTGGAATTTGAAATTTTCAGTCCAGATATTGATGAGTCCGTGTTGGAAGGAGAACCTATAGCGGATTATGTAGAGCGTTTAGCACGTGCCAAAGCTTGCGCAGTACAACAACAATTCCCTGATGCTATCGTTATTGCCGCGGATACTAGTTTAGGCGTAGATGAGCACATTTTAGGAAAACCAGCGTCGAAAGCACATGCTTTTTCTATGTGGGAAATGATCTCTGGAAGAAAACATGATGTGTTTTCAGGTGTTTGTGTCAGTACAAAAGATCAAATATACAGTATAGTAGTGCGTACACAGGTTGAATTTCAAACGCTGAGTCTAGCTGACATGGAAAGCTATTGGGCAACAGGTGAACCAATCGGCAAGGCGGGAGCCTATGCTATTCAAGGAATTGCTGCGCGCTATATTCCTTGTATTGAAGGGAGCTACAGCAATGTTGTTGGGCTGCCTTTGCATGAAACCGTACAGTTATTACAGACAGTTAAGGCATTAAATTAACTGCTGCAACACAAGAATTTTTATAATGTTTTGAGTTTTGATATGTCTGACGAGTTGTTGATTAACGTCACACCGATGGAATGTCGGGTGGCGTTGATTCAAAACGGTACGGTCAATGAATTATTTGTTGAGCGCACCGTGAAGCGTGGGTTAGTGGGCAATATTTATAAAGGGAAAGTTGTTCGCGTGCTTCCGGGTATGCAGGCTGCTTTTATTGATATTGGATTGTCGAGAACGGCTTTTTTACATATCAATGATATGGTCTGGCAGCGCAATCAACCAACCCCGAATGTTTTTGAGCTGTTACAACCAGGGCAAGTACTCACCGTACAAGTCATGAAAGATATGTTGGGTACCAAAGGTGCACGACTATCAACTGATCTTTCTATTCCTTCTCGTTACCTTGTTTTAATGCCATATGGCAGTCATACCGGTGTTTCTCAGCGCATTGAGTCTGAAGAAGAACGAGATCGCTTGCGTAGCATGATTGAACGCATTCAAAAGGAACACAACTTACCGGGTTCAGTCATCGTTCGTACTGCTGCCGAAGGTATTCCTGAATGTGAAATTGCGCAGGACATGGCCTATTTAGCAAAACTGTGGGAATACATACAACGTAAACAACGCAGTATTGTCGTACCATCTTTGATTTTTGAAGAGCTACCTTTACCGCAACGCGTCATCCGTGATTTAGCCAACGAAGAAACGTCTAAAATTCAGGTCGACTCACGCGAAGTACATGGCAAATTGCAAGAGTTTGTCCAAGAATTTGTACCGAGTATGCAAAATCGCTTACTGCATTATCCAGGTGAGCGTCCAATTTTTGACTTGTACAATGTCGAAGAAGATATTCAGAAAGCCTTACAGACACGTGTAGCACTTAAGTCTGGCGGCTATCTGATGATCGATCAAACTGAAGCCATGACCACGATTGATGTCAATACTGGCTCCTACGTAGGTGGTCGTTCGCTTGAAGACACTGTGTTTAAAACCAATATGGAAGCCACACAGGTCATTGCACGTCAGCTTCGACTACGTAACTTGGGCGGGATTATCATTATTGACTTCATTGATATGCAAGAAGCACATCATCGAGAAGAAGTGATGAGCCAGTTTGAGAAAATGCTCGAGCGCGATCATGCAAAAACCAAGATCACTCAAGTTTCTGAGCTGGGTTTGGTGGAAATGACTCGGAAACGCACCCGTGAATCTTTAGAGCATCTACTTTGTGATTCTTGCCCGACCTGTCAGGGGCGTGGTTATGTGAAAACGGCTGAAACAGTTTGCTATGAAATTTTCCGTGAAATCTTGAGATATGCACGTGCTTATGAGTCACAAAGTGGTTTTACCGTGGTGGCACATCCGTCGGTGATTGACCGATTGTTAACTGCTGAAGCACCTGCGGTAGCTGATTTAGAGCACTTTATTAGCCGTGTGATCAAGTTCCAAGTGGAAAATTTATATACGCAAGAGCAATACGATATCATTCTGAGCTGAAATTGTAACAGAATATCGTTAAACACTTGTTACAACTGAGATTTTACTTTTGAACTGTTATTTTGAATACTAGACACATCAAATAGCCAAAGCCATTTTCCTGCATTGGACTTGAAAATGGCTTAGCAAAAAGAGGTGTACTATGGGTGTTAGTAAAACAGTAATGAAAAGTGGTCTTAAAACTGTTGTTGAAGCAAAAGCGATCCATTCAGGTTATATCGTGGATGAGCGTGGTAATGAAGTTCAAATTACAGCGTCTATGATTCGTTCTGCTTGTCATCAGTTACTTAAACAGTGCCGAGCTATCAAAGCTTAAATATTGAAATATAAATAATGTAATCTAGAGGGTTAAAGCACTAACGCGCGATTCTAAAATTTTTTAATGCGCTAAAATTTTATAAATAATGGAAAATAAACTTAATTATCAGTTCGTATCTACAAGTCATAATTAAACAATAACAACGGATTTGTTCACCTAAATTTTAGCTTATACACATAAATTGCTCCAAAAAATCAATCAAAGTTCAAATACTAAAAACCCGTCTAGATTTTGCAATGTAGACGGGTTTTTATCTTTTTGAATGGTTCAATCTGATGCAGAACTGATACCAAATCTTGAAGCAGGCGGTTAGCTAACCGCCTGTAACTTTGGGGGAATCTTGGTTCACAATAGTTTCAAATCGTTGGATTTCTTCTTCCAAATGCGTCAGTAAATTTTGCATTTTTGGCAGCGCATTACGACATGCCGTTAAACCCACTTCAAGCTTATCTAAATAGCTGGTCATGGTGATATTAAGCGCTTGACCATCCAAAACAATGGATGCTGGGTAGAGTGCTTCTAAACGTGCACCATTCCAATATAACGGCTCTTGTGGGCCGGGAACATTCGAAATGACCAAGTTAAAGGCCTGACGTTTTGGCATGAAGCCTGATGCAATATTTAAACCTGCTGCACTGTAGACAAAAGCACTGTAGTTTAAGATTTGATTCGAGTTCATTCGTTTAAAGCGCTCTTTGGCATTGAGCACACTACGACGCACAATTTTTAAGCGCTCTAGCGGATCCTCTTTATGGGTTCCAAGGTTCGCCAAAATCATGGTAATACGGTTAGACATATCTGAATCATCGGTACGAACTGATGCAGGCACCATGGCAATCAATGGCTTTTTAGGTAAAGCATTTTGTGTAATTAAATACTCACGTAATGCGCCTGAACAAATTGCGAGCACAATATCGTTAATTGTTACGCCGAGTGACTTGGCAATATGTGACAAACGTGAAAACTCAAAAGACTGAGCAGCGAAACGACGTGAAGAACTAACCCGTTGGTTTAATATTGAACTCGGCGCTTGGAAGCTAGATACATAATCTGGGTTACGCCCCATATCTTTCATTACTGTTTGTGACAGTTCGTACAAAACTCGTGGAGTTGAGTCAAGTTGTCCCTTAATGGTCGATAACAGACCTTTCATACGACTGGCTTTAGGCTGCTTCAGACGTTTTGCACGAGGGCCTTCTACACACCATGGTGGCACAATTCTTTTAGCATCTGGGTCATGCGAAAGCGATTTTTCAACTAAACGCATACCTGCAATGCCATCGACCATCGCGTGGTGGATTTTGAAGTACATAGCAAAACGATTGCCTTCAATGCCTTCAATAATGTGGCAGGTCCAAAGCGGTTTTGCACGGTCAATCAGCGCACTGTGTTCCTGTGAAATATAAGTCAAAAGTTCACGGATACGACCAGGATGCGGCAGTGCGATATGGCGGAAGTGATGATCTAAATCAAACTCTTCGTCTTCATCCCAAAAGAAGCCGTTAAGTTTATTGTTAAAAGGAGGAATAGGAATGGATTCTGAATTACGAATATCTGCGACTAAATCTTGAATAAAAGTATCTGGTGCATTGTCAGGGATCTGAAATAAAAATAGACCACCTACATGCATTGGTTGTTGCCGTTTCTCTAAATTTAAGAATATGAAATCAATAGGATGTAATGGACGCATAGCGTTGATTGCCTCACTGCAATTTCTACAGCTGCTCATGTATGAGTAGCATTGTTAGAATTATTAAATTGTCGTTTGCAGTATAGCGTTTTTACGTTGAAATGATACGGAATTATGTGTATCGATGCGTTGAAAAAAACCACTGCTATACAGTGGTTTTGTGATCTTTATTTTTTCATGTTGCCTGCGTGTAAGCCGCATTCTTTATGGGTTGCATCTTCCCACCACCAGCGACCTTCACGTTCGTGTTGATTCGGTAAAACAGGACGAGTGCATGGCTCACAGCCAATCGAGATAAAGCCTCGTTCGTGTAGTGGATTATATGGAATTTCCATTAGACGGATATAGTTCCATACATCAGCGCTAGACCAGTTTGCCAAAGGATTATACTTAATCAATTGCTTGCCCGGACCTGAAAAACCGGGGTCTGCTTGTACCACAGGAATTTCATTACGTGTGCCAGGGCTTTGGTCCTTACGTTGACCTGTGATCCAGCCATCTAAAGTGGCTAGTTTTTTACGCAAAGGTTGTACTTTACGGATACCACAGCATTCTTTATGTTCATCTTGATAGAAGCTAAAAAAGCCCTTTTCTGTTACCAGTTTTTGTACGGCATCACTTTCTGGGAAACAGATTTCAATATCAATTTTATAATGTTTACGGACAGTATCTAAAAATTGGTAAGTTTCAGGGTGTAAGCGACCGGTATCTAAACTAAATACACGAAATGGAATCCCTAAGTTCGATGCAAGATCAATCAGTACAACATCTTCTGCACCAGAAAAGGAAATCGCAACTTCACCTTGCTGGCTAAGCGCAAGTTTCATAATCTCAGAAGGTGATTTATCTGCATATTCAGATGCAAGTGCATCGACAAGGTCAATAGTAGGGATGGTAATCATGAATGTCCTGGCTATAGGCTTGGAACGTTAAAACCTATATTAATTTATTTCAGAACTATTTTAATGGAAATGCTAAAACACACTTATCACTAAAAAATAGATACTTATGAAAAAAATAGATTTAAAAAAGAACAATGCATTTTTTTATTCTTCCGCTATGATAATGAAAAATTTTTTTCACATAACAGAGGGTAGAGTGCATGGAAGTCGTTTGTTTAGATCTAGAAGGGGTTTTAGTACCTGAAATTTGGATTAATTTTGCGAAAAAAACAGGCATTAAAGAACTTGAAGCAACGACTCGTGACATTCCAGATTACGATGTGTTGATGACTCAGCGTTTAAATATCCTAAAACAACACGGTTTGGGTTTAAACGATATTCAAGACGTAATCGCAGATATGGGGCCATTTGAAGGTGCAAAAGAGTTTGTAGAGTGGGTGCGTACTCATTTTCAATTGATTATTCTTTCAGATACTTTCTATGAGTTTGCACATCCATTAATGCAGCAACTTGGTTGGCCAACGATTTTCTGCCACAAATTAGAAACTGATGAAAATGGTATGATCTCAGCTTATAAGCTTCGTCAACCTGATCAAAAGCGTAAAGCCGTTCAAGCATTGCATGGGTTAAACTTCCGGGTGATTGCAGCAGGTGATTCTTATAACGATACGACGATGCTTGGTGAAGCAGATGCGGGTTTCTTATTTGATGCGCCTGACAATGTGATTGCAGAATTTCCACAATTCCCACCAATTCATGGCTATGCTGCATTAAAAGAAGCGATTCGTAATGCTTCAGTTCGTGATATTCCAGCTTAATTCTGTATAGCTGGTTATAGAAAAGGGCGCTTATGCGCCCTTTCTTGTTTAATGCAAAGCTGTTCTAACAACTTAGAAGCGATAGCCTATTTTCAAACCATAGCCAAGCGCATGGTTATCTTCAAATTCACCTACTGGATTACCACCAGTTTGAGCAGTAGCATCACCTAACCAGAAGTATTTAACACCTGCTTGGATGAAATAGTTTTCAGCAGGACTATATTGACCACCTAGACCAACATTCCAATTCCCTTCAACAGGGCCTAAAGTCGTAATAGGGTTGCCAGCACCCGAATCGTAACCTACAGATGCAGAACCAGACCATTTGCTGTTAAATTTATGGCCTACACCAACATTAGCTGACCATTGGTCGTCTGAGTAATCAATAAGATTTTGACGGACATGAGGTGCTGGAATTGAACTTACGTTACCAAGTAAAGTTGGTTTAACCGCAAACTGGCTCCAATGTACCCAACGAACATTGGCAAATGCTAGCGTATCTTTAGCAATACCTGTTTGGAAATCTAAGTTAACTGATTGAGGTGTTGTTGCATCAACAGATGATGTCAGCGCACTTAAAGATGGATACGGTAGAAGCGTAGTTTCATTGGATTTTGTATTATGTTCAATTTCAGAGCGGTAGGTAATAGCCGCTTTTAATGCAATTTCAGGAATCGAATAAGCAACACCTGCTAACCAGCCATAAGCTTCTTCACGTTCCATTTCGATGTTATAAGTACCAAGTTTGGCATTACCACCATAAGCAGCACCACGTAGTTTGATATTGGCTTCTACAGTTTGCCAAACTGGACCTGCATAAAAGTTCCAATTTTCGTTTGGTTGGTAACCAATTAGGGCAGTTAAGCTTTCAGTTTTAACATCTACAGATGTACCTTGAGCACCATTACCAAATACTTGCGATGCAGCATCATATTCAGCTTCTGCACCGTATGGTTGGTCGTAAATTAAACCTAGTGAAATTTTGTCAGTCGCTTGTACTTTGACAGCAGCGGAAGGGAAGTAATATGACTTCGCCATGTCATCGACATTAAGTTCATTTGACTTTACTTCTGCATCTAGAACAGTGATACCTGCTTCTGCATAGTTACCAGGTTGTAAGAATGCTGAAATAGACTGACCTGAACGATCTAGACCCGCTGCAAATAATGATGCTGTTGGTAAAGCGGTAAGTAAAATTGCGTAGCTAAGGTGATTTAAGCGCATACTTTTCCCTGTTTGTAACTTTTGATGTTATTTCAATGTGTGGAAAGTAACATAAATAGAAAAACAGTAAATAAGAGTTGCTACTCTAAAATTGAACTAGGGAAGTTAAAAAATGAGCATGACTAGAGTATTTATTCTAGTGATTGATAATTATCTTTATGATTTTTAAATGAAAAATTAGAGTAAAAAGCTTAGTTTTTGATAAATGTTTTAGTAAATTTAAATGTTTATTGTTTGATCAAACAAGATAGGGAAAGAATAAAAAGTTAGGGCCATAGCGAACTATGGCCCGAATCATATTTAAATTAGAAGCGGTAACCGATTTTTAAACCGTATGCCCAAGCATCGTTATCTTCAAATGATGCTACTGATTCATTTGTACCAAACATTGATGCAGGTTGTGCTTCAGCATCACCTAACATGAAGTATTTAACACCACCTGCGATAAAGTAGTTAGGCGCTGGGCTGAATTGTAAACCTAAGCCAACGTTCCAGTAGCCTTCAGTAGGACCAAGTGTTGATACAGGGTTGCCTGCACCAGAATCCCAACCTACAGAAACGTTACCAGCCCATTGTTCACTCAATTTACGACCTATACCAACTGTAGCATTGATTTGATCGTCAGAATAAGCAACAAGGTCAAATCCACCAACAGGACCACGACCAAGGGCACCTAATGTTTCAGATGCTTTACCAAAAGCGGTTGGGCGAATTGCAAAATTTGACCAATCTACCCAACGTACATTTGCAAATGCGACAGTGTCGGCCATGATACCAGTTTGAAAATCAAGGTTAACAGACTGCGGTGTGGTGATCTTAGTGTCAGCACGCGTTGAAAAAGCACCGCCTAGTAGAGCACTGCTTCCAGTTTCAGTGGTTGCAGCTTCGTGATCAATCTCAGAACGGTAAGTAATAGATGCTTTTAAAGCAATTTCTGGGATTTGGTACGCTACTCCTGCTAACCAACCAACGGCACTATCTTCTTTCATATTTGCATTATATAAACCGAGAGCTTGGTTTGCTCCATATGCAATACCGCGTAGTTGAACATCACCTTTTACTGTTTGATAAACACCACCGCCGTATATGTTAAAATTTTCAATTGGTTGAAAACCTAATATCATCGAGATATTTTGAGTGTTAACTTCGACTTCCGTTGTTTCGCCCATTAATTGGAATGCGCCAGGGTTACCTGCAACTGGTAGTGTTTGATCTGTTGCACTATATTTAGCTTCTGCACCAAAAGGTTGATCATATAGTAAACCAAAAGAAAAATTATCAGTTAGCTGTAATTTTAATGCTGCGTGTGGAAAATAGTAATCACCCGCCATGTCATCTAGTGATGTATTAGCAAGAGCTCCTAATGTTGGGTTGCTAGCAGGTGCAGTGCTGTTCATCTTCCCTGAAACATTCGGATCTAAAACCGAAATACCTGCTTCAAAATAGTTCCCTGGTTGTAAAAATGCAGAAATAGATTGTCCTGAACGATCTAGTGCTGCTGCAAAAGCACCTGTCATTGGAACTGAAGCAAGAATCATGGCTGTAGCTAAAGTTTTTAATTTCATTCTTCGTCATTCCTTGAGATACGAATTTGATTTTTATGGTTACTGCATATATTCGTTATGGAAAACTTCTTAATACTCTTAGGCTTAATTGTTACTCCATGTGACAAAAATAGCACAATTAAAATAAGAGTAAATGCTCTAGATTGAAAAATATGGCTAAAAGTTGCTATTTTTAGAGTAAAAGTACTAATTAGTATATATAACATTTTGATTATTATTTAATATTTTCATTTAGCGCATTATTTTCTAAACCTAGAAAAAAATTGAAAAAATTTTGATATGAGCAGTCATAAATTGATTTTTTGGCCTTATGGACCATACTATGTGTCGTTTTTGCATTGAGAGGTAGGTGGTTAGCACATTTTAAAGCGCTATTTAACTGTTCTTAAAAATAGTCTTTGAACAGTAATCTTTGTAAAAACAATAACTAAGTTAAAAACTGTAATTGATGGGTTTTTAGTGTGAAAGGTTCTTTCTTTATATTTATTGGTATATGGGGGATTACAAATACAGGGAGGAGGGATATCTCAGAAATTGTGCGCTCTGCGGGACTCGAACCCACGTCGGTCGCTTAGGAGGCAACTGCTCTATCCAGTTAAGCTAAGAGCGCAAGACGGAGGCTAATGTACTCCTATTTTAGCTAAAAAAAAAGTTATTGCCGAAACAATAACTTTTTAAATTACTTAGTCTTTATGAACTTCATTGGGGTCAATGTCGCTCAAATCTTTGGGATTAAGATAGTTAAACATTAATAACATGACTGTAATCCAAACAGGGATCATTAGAACAGATTCCATAAAGCCCTGAGTCCACATAATAAAGAGAACTAAAGCAATAAAGATCAGAACGATGTAGTTGCTGACTGGTGCCCAAAGTGCAGGATAAGACGTTGTAAAATTCAAAATACGTTTTGCACGACGGAACTGTAAGTGAGTCATGGTAATCATCGCCCAGTTCAGAACAAGCGCACCAACCACCACATACATTAAGTGACCCAGCGCATCTTCAGGTACGAAGTAGTTTAAGAGTACGCAACCGAAAATCAGGACTGCAGAAAGTAATACCGCTGGAATTGGCACGCCACTTTTGTTGGTTTTAGCGAAAACTTTTGGAGCATTACCTTGCTTCGCCAAGCTGTAAAGCATACGGCTATTGGCATACATACCGCTGTTATAAACAGACAGTGCTGCAGTTAAAATAATGAAGTTCAGTAAATGTGCAGCCCAATCAATACCCAGTTGGCTAAAGATCATCACAAATGGACTTTTGTCTAAACCACCTAGTTCAAGCTGATTCCATGGCACAAGTGATAATAGAATAGTCAAAGAACCCACGTAGAAAATCAAAATACGAAAAACAACTTGGTTAATCGCTTTAGGAATAGTTTCTTTTGGATTTTCAGCTTCCGCTGCCGCCATACCAATCAGTTCAATACCACCGAAGGCGAACATCAAGAAAGCTAGCATGAAGAATAAGCCTTCAAAACCATTTGGGAAGAAGCCGCCCTGACTCCATAAGTTGGTAAATGATGCTGTAGAGTTGGCATCTGCTGTAAGTAGCAAATACAAACCAAATACGATCATCGAAATAACTGCAGTGACTTTAATAATCGACAGCCAAAACTCAGATTCACCATAAAACTTCACATTACCTAAGTTTACTAAAGTAATGATCACGAAGAAGAACAGTACAGATGCCCACGCTGGAATATGAGGCCACCAGTAATTGATGTATTTCGCAACAGCGGTGAGTTCTGTCATTGCCACTAAAATATAGAGAATCCAGTAGTTCCAACCTGTTAAGAAACCTGGAAATTTCCCCCAATATTTATATGCAAAATGGCTAAATGAACCCGCTACAGGTTCATGGACGATCATTTCACCCAACTGACGCATAATTAGAAAGGCGATCAAACCGCCAATGGCGTAGCCAAGAATAATGGATGGTCCAGCAGATTGAATCACATGCGCTGAGCCCAAGAATAAGCCTGTACCAATTGCACCACCCATGGCAATCAATTGAATATGACGATTCTTTAAGCCACGCTTGAGTTCGGAGGAATTGGTAGTCAAGTTACTCTTCCCGAGAATGGTTTAATTTTGGTAATTGTAATGTATAGAGAATGAATAGCCTAGTAGCTCAAAATTTATGAAAAATATTTATAGGTTTAATAACCTATTTTTCGTTTTAAATGCTGAATTAAAAATTTATGAATCAATAGATTAATTTTATTTTAATTGAAATTCTGATGCTTGGCTTTATATGGAAAAGGTATCGAATGTTGTTTTTTTATACTTAAGTCATGTGATTGTTAAAACTTCAATTAAACATTGTATGATGCAAAAGCGCAGAAAAGAACGCTCTGCCAAAACACAATGATAAAGATTAAGGATTCAATAAAAATGAGTTTTGCTCCCCAAATTAAAATTGCAGCGACTTATATGCGTGGTGGTACAAGTAAAGGTGTATTTTTCAAGCTAGATGATTTGCCCCTTGCAGCACAACAAGCTGGAAAAGTTCGCGACCAACTTTTATTACGTGTGATTGGCAGTCCAGATCCTTATGGCAAACAAATTGATGGGATGGGTGGAGCGACTTCAAGTACCAGTAAAACCGTGATTTTGGCAAAAAGTTCACAGCCTGAGCATGATGTCGACTATCTATTTGGACAAGTGTCAATTGATAAAGCATTTGTCGACTGGAGTGGTAACTGCGGAAATTTAACTGCAGCGGTTGGTGCATTTGCCATTTCAAATGGTTTGGTTGAGGCATCACGTATTCCTGAAAATGGTTTGTGTACGGTTCGCATTTGGCAAGCCAATATTCAAAAAACCATTATTGCGCATGTACCTATTACTGATGGTGCAGTACAAGAAACCGGTGATTTTGAACTAGATGGTGTGACCTTCCCAGCAGCCGAAGTTCAAATTGAATTTTTAGACCCCGCAGATGATGGTGAAGATGGCGGCGCTATGTTCCCTACAGGGAATTTGGTCGATACCTTAACCGTACCCGATGAAGGCAGTTTCCCTGCAACATTCATTAATGCAGGTATTCCAACGATTTTCTTAAATGCAGAAGATATTGGTTATGTCGGCACTGAACTGCAAGATGCGATCAACGGTGATGCTAAGGCATTGGCCCGTTTTGAAAAAATCCGTGCTTATGGTGCGCAGCAAATGGGTTTGATTTCAGATATTGCTGAAGCAGAGCAACGTCAACATACACCAAAGATTGCATTTGTTTCAAAACCGAAAGCTTATACATCTTCGAGTTCTAAACAAATTTCAGAACACGATACGGACTTATTGGTTCGTGCCTTGTCGATGGGGAAACTGCATCATGCCATGATGGGCACAGCGGCAGTTGCCATTGGTACAGCAGCTGCGATACCGGGGACACTTGTGAACTTAGCCGCGGGTGGTGGGGAGCGAGAAGCTGTACGTTTTGGACATCCATCTGGGACGCTACGTGTAGGTGCGCAAGCAATTTATGAAAATGGTCAGTGGGTCGTTAAAAAAGCCGTAATGAGCCGAAGTGCGCGTGTCTTAATGGAAGGTTGGGTGCGTATTCCTGCGGATAGTTTAGATTAAGTATTTAACATCTAATTTGAAATCAGCCTCTGCTTTGCAGGGGCTTTTTTTTGCCTTTATCTTTTATATGAATAAGCAAATCATGAATTGGTATATATTTTTATATAATATGAACTGCATTTAATATTAGGAAGTTTCTGTGATTTATGTCAGATTAATTTTGTTAGCATTTTGCGTAGCTTTGCCCTGAAAAAAGTAGCGAAACCATGCTTAAAAAAGACTTAATAAAATCGGAAATACCTACTGAACAATTGGCTGTATTAGAAGCGTTGCCAATGCCTGCTGCGTTATTTTCTGCGACAGCTGAGCTGATATGCGCCAATCAAATATTTAAACATCGATTTCAGTCAGACTTACAAGAGATCGTATTAAATCACGTGTCTGAGATGCAGCAAAAGACCAAAGCCACAAGTTCTGAGTTTGATTTACGCTGTTTTGAGAACGATAGCATTGAACCCTTTATGTATAGTGAAAACGAACGGCATTATTGGTTCACGCTCAAACCAAAGTTTCAACAAAGTGGCGATTTGGAACATGTGTTGTTGTGCTGTGCGGACATTACAAATTTAAAGCAATTCGAATTATCGCTGTTGAAACATAACCAACAACTCGAACAACAAGTTTATTTTGATTATCTGACAGGGATAAAAAATCAACGAGGTTTTGATTTAGACCTTTCTCAGTGGCAAAAAAGCTTCGCGGTTGAACAAGCCGATGAAATTTGTTTGATGATGCTCGACTTAGATAATTTTAAGCAAATCAATGATATCTACGGTCATGCGTTTGGCGATGAAGTTTTAAGAAAAAGTGCGCAGCTTTTAAGGATGCAAATTAGTCAACACGCAGATGCACAAATATATCGCATGGGTGGGGAAGAGTTTGCAATGATTTTGCCACGCACGGCTATATCGACTGCATGTTCGATTGCACAACAATGTTGTGAGCAAATCTATGCTTCTTCGATGAATTATGCAGATAAGGCTTTACAACTGAGTATTTCATGCGGAGTGGCCTTGTGGGATGGTACAGAGTCATTTTTTGAAACATTGACACGTGCCGATCAGGCTTTATATCAAGCCAAGAAAGGCTCGAAAAATTGTACCTGTTTTAATGATGGACAAAATGTGGCGCTATTTGAGGAAACGACATTTAAAAAACCATCAGACTGTGGGAAAAACACATAGATTTAGGCCGTAACATAGAGAAAGATCTGAGAAAGCAGTATGATGCAACAGGTCAAAATGACAGAAAACATTAGCAGTCGATTTGCTAATGAACGAAGCAGTTAAATATTTAAAGTATTTGAGGTGAATGTGTCTTCTTTAACAGACGTTTCCACACATGCCCTGACAGAAGCGCAGCAGCGTATTCAGCAGGATTTACTGACAGCGCTTGATGCATTTTCAATTCCAGAACCCTTAAAAGGGGCGGTGTATCATGCTGTGATGTTGGGTGGAAAACGCGTTCGACCGGCACTTTGTTATGCAACAGCAGCGTTAAAACCCAATACCAATTTTGCAGCCGTACGCCGTGCTGCTGTGGCGATTGAATTTATTCATTGCTATTCATTGGCACACGATGATTTGCCGTGTATGGACAACGATTTACTCCGTCGTGGTCAACCAACCTGTCATGTGGCTTTTGGTGAAGATACGGCTTTACTTGCTGGCGATATTTTACAATCGATGGCTTTTGAAGTTTTAGGCAGCCGTCTCTTTGATCAAGGCCCAGCCGTTGAAGCGCCGATCATCTTGAAGCAAATGCAAATTTTAGCGACTGCAACTTCAAAAATGGTCAATGGACAAGTTCTAGACTTACAAGCGGAAGGCAAGCATGTCAGTCAGGATGAACTGGAAAATATTCATCGAAATAAAACCGGCGCTTTAATTTCTGCCGCAATCATGATGGCGGCAGTGACAATATTTAATGGCACAGATCAAGCCATTCCTAAACTCCGTGAATTTGGTCTTGCGATTGGTTTAGCCTTTCAGGTACAAGATGATATTTTAGATATTATTGCTGACACTGAAGCATTGGGTAAAACAGCGGGTAAAGATCAACAAGTGGATAAATCGACATATCCTGCGCTAATGGGTCTTGATCAAGCCCAAGCTTATGCAGAAGAATTACATGCACAAGCGCTTCAAGCTTTGGATTATTTTGCAGAAGATGCGGCAGAATTACACAAGATCACGCAGTTTTTATTAAAACGTCAAAGTTAATATGACGCAGTAAAAGACCTCAGCCCACACATGTAACATGTTGTGGGCATTTTTATATTTTGTACATTTGGAACAGAAGGAAATAAACCATCTAGGTAATATCGTAAGCGTCCGCTGAACACACCTTCTGAATTCATCCTATAAGCCTTAATTTAGTCCCCACTTAGAAACAAGTGGGGACTAAAATTTATGACTACAAATCATCAGACATCCATCGCATCTCTTGCGAA